>QIEW01000187.1 GCA_003230535.1 bacterium | reverse complement strand
CTCTGGGGAAGTATGATAAGGCCATAAAGTATTATGAGCAGGCGCTCTCGATTTGGCGGGAGACCTATGGGGAAAAGCATCCTCAGGTTGCTACTGCGTTAAACAACCTGGGCATGGCCTGGGATGCTCTGGGGAAGTATGAGAAGGCCATAAAGTATTATGAGCAGGCGCTCTCGATTTGGCGGGAGACCTATGGGGAAAAGCATCCTCAGGTTGCTACTGCTTTAAACAACCTGGGCTCGGCCTGGGATGCTCTGGGGAAGTATGAGAAGGCCATAAAGTATTATGAGCAGGCGCTCTCGATTGACCGGGAGGTATATGGAGAAAGACATCCCGATGTGGCCATAGATTTAAACAACCTGGGCATGGCCTGGGATGCTCTGGGGAAGTATGATAAGGCCAGGGACTATTATGAGCAGGCGCTCTCGATCTTGCGGGAGACCTATGGGGAAAAGCATCCTCAGGTTGCTACTGCGTTAAACAACCTGGGCGAAGCCTTTAGGGCTCTGGGGAAGTATGATAAGGCCATAGAGTATTATGAGCAGGCGCTCTCGATTGACCGGGAGGTCTATGGAGAAAGACATCCCGATGTGGCCATAGATTTAAACAACCTGGGCGAAGCCTTTAGGGCTCTGGGGAAGTATGATAAGGCCATAAAGTATTATGAGCAGGCGCTCTCGATTGACCGGGAGGTCTATGGAGAAAGACATCCCGATGTGGCCATAGATTTAAACAACCTGGGCATGGTCTGGAAGGCTCTGGGGAAGTATGAGCAGGCCAGGGACTACTTATCTAAAGCGTATAAGATATTCCTGGAGACGCTGGGAGAGGATCACCCCTCTACCCGAACAGTCAAAAGAAACCTGGACTCGATCCCGAAGTAAATAACTATTCACCCCCCTTTAGCAAAGGGGGGTGAGGGGGGATTTTTTGTGTTTCGGGAAGGATTCCCGAAGCACAGCGAAAATTATCCCCCTCATCCTAACCTTCTCCCCCAGGGGAGAAGGGACTATTCCTGCTTCCTCGCCCCTGGGGGGAGAGGATTGAGGTGAGGGGGGATTTGATTTTGTCGGTTTGGAAAATTTCCCCTAGTCGATCTTTCGGCTGGTTCTCAAGCCGAAAGCGCTAAGAGTAGCGGCACCCTGCTTTGGTTTCGGCCTGAGACAGGCCGAAACATCAGGATAACCTTTATTAGCAGGTGTCAGGAGGTAACTCCTGACAGCACAGCAAACTTATTTGTGGCGATGAAAAATCCCCCTTAATCCCCCTTTGCCAAAGGGGGAGACAAAGGGGGTTCCCCTTCCAAAGAGGGGAACTGAACAGCGGCATTTTGGGGTGTATCTTAGTTATTCTGTGGTGTCAGATTCAGGAAATCTGACACCTCCTAAAACCACAGTCAGGTCTCCAGTACCTGACTGCACAAACAGGAAAGATTTGCGTCAGGAGGTAACTCCTGCCACCACAGCAGGAGGAGTAGGGCGGTTCAAGCGAAGCGGAACCGCCAATAACATGCGCACCAGGATAGGCGGAACCGGCTTACGCCTTGTTCCGCCCTACAGCCGACTAAAACCGCAGTCAGGTCTCCAGTACCTGACTGCACAAAACTCCTGACGCCACCATAACCTACTGTGAACCATAAATATAGCTATAAGGTGCTGCCAGGTGTTACCACCTGACAGTCAACCATCTGATGGCAACTTGGTATTAGTCTATGCGAATAGCGGTAGCAATGAGCGGCGGGGTGGACAGCACGGTTGCGGCCGCCATCCTCCAGGAGCAGGGCCATGAAGTGGTGGGACTGACCATCCAGGTGTTGGCGGACTATACCCAAAAGCTGGGGCCAAAGAGCTGCTGCTCCCTCGATCATATTCGGAAGGCCCAACTGGCGGCGGATACTCTGGGGATACCCCATTACATAATTAAATTAACCGCCCGGTTTGAAGCTCTGGTAGTGGAATATTTTTTACGGGAATACCTTGCCGGACGTACTCCCAATCCATGCGTCAAATGCAATCAACTACTTAAGTTCGGGGCGCTCCTGAAGGAAGCGCTGGCGTTAGGCGCCGAATATCTGGCTTCCGGGCATTACGCAAATATAGACCGGGATCGGAACACGGGGGCGCCAATGCTTAAGCGGGCTAAGGACAGGGATAAAGACCAATCTTACTTCCTGTTCACATGCGGTAAGTCCCAACTCCGGCGCCTGCTCTTCCCGCTGGGGCGGATGACTAAAGCTGAGGTAAGGGCGATTGCCCGGCGAAAGGGATTGGATGCAGCCGAGGCTCCTGAAAGCCAGGAGGTATGTTTTGTGCCGCCCGAAGGGTATCGGGAGTTGCTGCGCCGGCGATTTGGAGGACAACTCCGGCCCGGGCCGATCTTAGACAAAGACGGCCACCGCCTGGGGACACATGCCGGGGTACCGCTCTATACTATCGGACAGCGCAAGGGCCTGGGGGTGGCGGTAGGCTACCCGCTGTATGTGACCAAAATAGACGCCGCATCCAACACCCTGACCGTCGGGCCACAAGAGGAACTTTACCGGGAGTATCTCCTGGCCGAGGGGGTACATTTCTCCCACTCCTTATTGAAGGCGTCGGGACCCTATCAGGTTACCGCTAAGATCCGCTACCGAGGTGCGGATATGGAAGCGGAAGTCTCGCCGCTCCCCGGGAATAGAGCCTGCGTCAGGTTTGCCCGCCCCCAGCGTGCGGTAACTCCCGGTCAGGCGGTGGTCTTCTATAAAGACGATACGGTGTTCGGAGGGGGTTGGATTACCCCATACAGTGTCTAACCAAAACTATCAACGGCTGATATGACCCAAACTCTGGAATATAAATACCAAAACCTGAGGGATATACTTAAGCAGATGGGGAGCGTAGCTGTAGCCTACTCCGGAGGAGTGGACAGCTCGCTTCTGGCGCAGGCGGCTTATGATGTGCTGGGAGAGCGGACGCTCGCAGTAACCGCGGTCTCGGAAACCTACTCTCAAAGGGAGCGGCTCCAATGCAATAAGTTAGCTAAACACATCGGCATCCGGTGGATCATTCTGGTAACAGAGGAACTCTCCTGCGAGGAGTTTGCCCAAAATCCAAAAAATCGCTGCTACTATTGTAAAAGAGAACTTTACTCCAAGCTTACCAAGCTGGCCCGGGATGAGGGTTTGACCTGGGTGGCGGACGGAAGTAATGCGGATGATGACGGGGATTATCGTCCGGGACGCATAAGCGCCAAGGAGCATGGAGTAAGAAGTCCCTTGTGGGAAGCCGCCCTTACTAAATCCGATATCCGGACGCTGTCGCGCCGCCTGGGACTCCCCAGCTGGAATAACCCCGCCTCCCCTTGCCTGGCCTCACGCCTCCCTTACGGGGAACGCATTACCCAGCAGAAGCTACGGATGGTAGAGCAGGCGGAAGAATGGTTGCGGGAGGAAGGATTTATTATTTGCCGCCTGCGGCACCATGACCTGCTGGCGCGGATTGAAGTGCCGCCGGAGGAACTCCCCCGTCTATTGGAAGACGGACGTCGGGAAAGGTTGGTGGAGAAGCTGAAGGGGCTGGGTTATATATACATAACCATAGATTTGGCAGGCTACCGCTCCGGCAGCCTCAATGAAACGCTGGCTCTAACCACCGGCGCCGACCAGCAAAAATAGGTAGAACTTAGCGCACTTCCAGCCTGCGGACGGACCGAATATAAATCGGCCCCTCTACATAACAGCCGGGTTCTGATAACTTATTGATAATCTGCTGTCTTCCGATAGGCTGTTAATCCAGTTGTTGCCGGAACTATTCTTCCGGTTCTGAGGCGGTTGCTTCTTCCGCCTTTTCTTCTTTGCCTGTTGTTTCCAATTCCGATAACCGCTTAGTCAGCTTATCGATTTCGTCTTTTAGTTCATTCAGTTCCTGCTTGCCGGCGATGGGATTGCTCTCAGTAATCCTTTGCTTGACAGTTTCGACAAACTCCTCTGTTTTCTCGCGAGAATCAGCGATCCGCTTGTTCATTTCCTGAACAAAGTCATTTCGATCCATATCATCAATTTCGCTCTTCTTTACACAATCCTCTAACACTTCCATCAGCTTAGCCTGAGCATCCAAGGTGCCTAAAACGACCTTTTGAAATAAATCAAACATAACCTCTCACCTCCATTTTAAATGGATTAACCGGGAAAATAATCGGCCGGGAAAATAATCGGCCAGACTAACCATCATAACTTATTATATCATAAAATTATATCATAAAAAATTGCATCTTTGTAGTATTAAATCTATTTTGAGGCTGTCAGCCAAAACTCTCATTATTGTCATTAAATACAACGCTATCGCACAGAGGAACAGAAGGCTGATTCGGTTGCCACTATGACTTTAGAAAAATTGGAGTTGTAAGTTCTACTACCTCAGACTTTCTAAAACCCGTTGATAAATTTCTTGCCATATTTTTGGATATAATGATAATCTTACTGATTATAGATCATTTCCCCCCCCATGTATAT
>QIEW01000141.1 GCA_003230535.1 bacterium | reverse complement strand
AGAATCTGACACCACAAAATCCTTGAATTGCTCTTTGCTCCGTAAATCTGTCACTGACAACAAATCACAGTTTGTGAGCTTTTAAAGTATAATCATCACTCCAAGGGCAAATCGGCTTAGATCTATTTGCTTAATATACAATAAATTACTCCAGGTAATACAGGAAAATTAACAGCGCCCTGTGTCTTTGAACCTTTATGGGGAATATGTTAGGATAGTTACCGGGAAAACTACAACTGGAATTATACTCCCTAACCCGAATAATTCGGGATCATAAACATGCTCGGAGTTGGTCGCTTCCATAGCGGGATATTTCGGTGATTTGCATGAGCCATTTTGTTTTTTGACCGTTACTTTGTAACTAGCTGTATTCAAATAGCATCATTAATGTTTACCGTGGATTTATGAATAATCAGGGTTCAATAGTAAAACCGATATGTACGAAATAGGTTGGTTCTCCACCGGCCGCGATGAGGCAGCCGGGGAGCTTTTGGCAACAGTACATCAAGCTCTTGTTGAAAGCGGCTTGGAAGCGGGGATTAGGTTTGTATTTTCTAACCGTGAGCCCGGGGAATCCAGGGAGGCGGATCTGTTTTTTAAGCTGGCGCATAGCTTAGGGTTGGAATTGGTATATCTATCTTCAGCCGGATTTCAGCCGGAATTGTGGCGGGACAGTAAGAATAAGCCGCCGTTAAGGCAAAAATGGCGGCGAGCTTATGATCGGGAGGTAAGGCGACAGATAGCCGGATTTCAGCCTAAAATTATCGTCTTAGCAGGCTATATGCTAATAGTAAGCGGCGAGCTATGTGATCATCTGCCCATGATTAATCTGCATCCGGCCATCCCGGGGGGGCCCAAGGGCAGTTGGCAGGAGGTTGTCTGGCAGCTTATTCGGGCGCGTGCTCCTAAAACCGGGGTTACTGTCCATTTGGTTACCGAAGAGTTGGATGCAGGACCTACCGTAGCTTATTGCTCTTTTCCTCTTCGAGAAGGGAATTTTACCCGTCTCTGGGGGAATATGGAGGACAAGCGGCAGACAAAGTCCTTAGAGCAGATAAAAGTGGAGGAAGGGGAGAACGAACCCCTCTTCTCCGAAATCCGCCGCGAGGGGGTAAAAAGGGAGTTACCGCTGCTTACCCAAACCGTATTGCAATTTGCTCGTGGAAATTTAAGGATCGTGGAAATTTAAGGATAAAGACCGGCCGGGTTTGGTTTAAGGAACAACCACTGTCCGGCGGATGGGAGATGTCTGAATTATAGGCCGAGGGATTAATTTCCAACCCTATTCTTTACTCCCTGAACCCTAATCTCTAACCTCTAATTGACTATAGTAACATGGGAGCCCGCAGGAAGGCGCGAGAACACGCTTTTCAGTTTCTTTTTCAGCTTGACTTTGACCAGGATAATCCCCAGGAAAAAATTGAGCTGTTTTGGCAGGAACACCCCTGCCTGCCCCAACAGCAGGAATTTGCTGCTGAGTTGGTGTGGGGAACCATAGAGCAGCTATCCATAATTGACCGGCATATCTCTAAGCAGGCAATTAACTGGAGGCTGGAGCGGATGGCGGTAGTAGACCGCAATATCCTGCGGCTGGCGACCTACGAAATTCTATTCAGGGAGGACATTCCGCCAAAGGTCAGCATTAACGAAGCGTTGGAAATCGCCAAGAAATATAGTGATACCAAATCCGCCAAATTTATTAACGGTATCTTGGATAAAATTGCCGGAGAAAGTGGTTTGGAGAAAGAACCGGAACAAAAATAAAGTGAGAGAGATAGAAATTATCCCTTTAGCCAGAAATGTCCGGTTAGATTTTTGCAATATGAGGTAATCATTGTTAATGACCCGATGTTTCGGCCCTGAGACAGGCCGAAACTACTATAAAAGTGATAAGTTAAGGTTACACTCACTAAGGGGCTTGCTTGCGGGTGGCCACTATTTTCCGCAGCATTTTTTATATTTTTTGCCGCTGCCGCAGGGGCAGGGAGCGTTGCGGCCTACTTTGGGGCTGGTCTTCCTCTCCGGAGTATGCGCCCGCTGTCGGAGTTGAGCCAGCACCTGCTGCTGGCGGCGTTGCTCCAGTTCCTCCTCTTCCTCGGGAGTCCGCATTCGGAACATATGCCGCACTACTTCATACTTTACTTCCTGCATCATTTGGGTAAACATGCCAAAACCCTCTTTCTGATACTCAATCAGAGGGTCTTTTTGGCCGTAACCCCGTAACCCGATGCCTTCTTTTAGCTGATCCATAGCCAGGAGATGATCCCGCCAAAAATTGTCGATCACCTGGAGCATGACCAGCCTTTCCAGGTGGCGCATCATCGGCTCCCCAAGTTTGGTTTCCCGCTCCTGGTAGGCCGCCAGCACCAGAGAGTGTATTTCCTCCTGCAAAGCTTCCCGAGGGAGCTCCCGCTGTTCCAGTTCCTTAGCGGATACAAAGACCCCCACCTGGCGTTGAAGGATTTCCTCCAGGCCCCGGTAATCCCAATCCTCAGGATGTGTTCCGGCGGTAGCGTAAGTATCCACATAGTCTCCTGTCAATGCCTCCAGCATCTCCAGCACCTCATCCTTGAGGTCATCCGACTCCAGCACCTCTCTGCGCCAGCCGTAAACAACCTCCCGCTGTTTGTTCATCACATCATCATAATCCAACAGACGCTTACGGATGTCAAAGTTGTGCGCTTCCACTCGCTTTTGGGCATTTTCGATCGCTTTAGTGACCATGTTATGCTCAATGGGCACGCCTTCCTCCATCCCCAGGCGCAGCATGATGTTGGAGATACGTTCGGCCCCGAAAATGCGCATCAGGTCATCCTCCAGGGAAAGGTAAAATCTGGATGAGCCGGGATCGCCTTGACGTCCTGAGCGGCCGCGTAACTGGTCGTCAACCCGCCGGCTTTCATGGCGCTCGGTTCCAATGATATGCAAACCGCCTAATTTGTTGATTTCTAAATCAACTTCAGTGTTCTTATCGCCCCTGACACCGCAGACAATATCGGAGATTTCTTTAAAGTTCAGCGCTTCTTTGCGCCAATGATCCGAAAATTTGCGATTATATTCTTTCAAAAATTTTTCCTGAAAATCCTTATTTAATACTCGCTGATGCTCTTTTTCCCAGGCCGCTCTCCGCTTCTTAAATTCCGGGTCATCGCTGAAGGCCGGGCTTTTACCCCCCAGTTCAATGTCTGTGCCCCGACCGGCCATGTTGGTTGCAATAGTCACCGCGCCAACCCTGCCGGCCTGGGAGATTATTTCCGCTTCCCGCTCATGATATTTGGCGTTCAGCACCTCATGCTTAACCCCTCTTTTCTTCATTAGCTTTGAGAGTTGCTCGGATTTCTCTATCGAAATAGTCCCCACCAGCACCGGCCGGCCCATCTCATGCAGCCCCTCTATCTCATCCACTACGGCATCAAATTTCTCCCGCTCGGTCCGGTAAATGACATCCGGGGAATTACAGCGGATAAGCGGTCTGTTGGTGGGTAAGACTACTACATCCAGCTTATAAATATTGTTGAATTCTGGCGCTTCAGTATCGGCGGTGCCAGTCATACCGGCCAGCTTCTGATACATCCGGAAATAGTTCTGGAGGGTGATGGTGGCTAAAGTCTGGTTGGTTTTGGCTACCTGCACGCCTTCTTTGGCCTCGATGGCCTGATGCAGACCGTCGCTCCAGCGCCTCCCCGGCATCATCCGTCCGGTGAACTCATCCACGATGATAACTTCATTATCCTTAAGGATATAGTCAACTTCCCGCTCATACATAGTAAAGGCTTTTAGGAGCTGGTTTACATCATGCTCCAAAGATAGCCCCTCCTCCATTTGATGTTCCAGCTCCTGGATATGTCGCTCCTTTTCCATTGAGGACAGCTCCGGGTCGTTTTGTACCTGGTAGATTTGATCATGGAATGACTCGCCATGGGAAAGTAATGTTGTAAAAGCTTTGGGATGCCGGCCGGCCATAAACTCCCGACCTAATTTGTTTAGCTCCGCAGTTTTACTTTCTTCATTGATGGTAAAGTAAATACTATCGTCCAGGACGGTAGAGAGTTTTTTGTCCATATTATAGTTTGACTCTATCTCCTGAGCAGCCTTCCGAAGATGTTTATCCTCCATTAGGCGCAAAACCCCCTCATGTTTAGGGGCGGCATATTTCATCTTAAGCAGAATCTCCGCCCGCTCATACAATCCATCGGGGTTGCCGTCATCCATCTGGCGCACCTGTTTAAGCAAGTCTTCCACCAACTGTTGTTGTTTGTGCCTGACCAACTCTTCCACATAAGGTCTATAGGTTACATAGTTTTGACCGGTATGATGCTCCACCTCACCTGAGATTATCAGCGGTGTGCGGGCTTCGTCAATCAGGATGCTCGCGTAATAATGCCCCCGCTGAACATATTCCTCCAGGGAAAATTTCATGTTATCCCGCAGATAATCAAAGCCAAACTCGTTGTTGGTACCGTAAGTAATATCGCAGTGGTAGGCTTCTCTGCGGGTGATGGGCCGGAGGTGTTGGAGCCGTTCGTCTTTTTTGTGTGTATCGGTATACTCGGGGTCATAAACATAAGAGCTTTCATGGGCCAGCACACCCAGCGATACCCCCAGCAGATGGTAAATAGGCCCCATCCAACCACAGTCGCGCATCGCCAAAAAATCGTTTACGGTAACTAAATGCACGCCCCGGCCGGTGAGGGCATTAAGATACGTCGGAAGCGTAGCCACCAGGGTCTTTCCTTCACCGGTCTTCATCTCGGCAATCTTGCCCTCATGGAGCACCTTCCCCCCCATAATCTGCACATCAAAGTGCCGCAGACCCAAAGTGCGCAGGGCGGCTTCCCTGACCAAGGCAAACGCTTCGGGCAATACCTCATCCAATACTTCCTGCTCCAGCCTCTGGCGCTCATCATCATTCTGAGCAGAGGCGGTTTTCTCCTGGATTTGCGCCCGAAACTGCTCGCTCCGCTCCCGCATCTGGGCGTCGGTAAGCTGCTTGACCTGGGACTCTAAAGCAGAAGCCGCCTCGACATACGGTTATTTTGTGCCGATAATCTTCTTAAATAAATTCTGGATCATAATTGAGGTAATTATAACATAATAAATTGTTTATAAAAATAGTTCGCCTGAGAAATCTACTAAGTATTGGTTTTTACTAGGTTGGCAAGTGATTAGCAGCGTCGTCACCAGGCAGGTTTAGATAAAAGACGGCTTCCATATCCTAAATTGAATGTGATTTTATGAAAAATTTGGGAGAGAGTCAACTACGCCGATAAAAGGCAAGTCCCGGCCCCATTCATCCACATCCATTCCAAAACCGACCACCCAGCCTTCAGTAATCTGGAAACCGACATAATCAAGTTTGACGGACTTCGTGCGGTCCTCTATTTTATCAACCAGCACACAAACCTGACAACTCTTTGCTACGCCGTTAAGCTGCCCGAGGATCGCAGCCAGAGTAACTCCCTGATCTATTATATCTTCCACCAGGAGGATATTTCTACCGGCTAACTCTTGCGGACAAAAACCTTCCAGCCGTACTTCATCCACAAAACCCATGCCTGTGGTTCTACTGGCGGCTATAGAAGTAAGACCTCGATATATTCCAGGGTTAGCGTCAAGTCTGATAATCTCCTGCTGGAGATTTTCCGCAAAGATCCGGGCGCCCTTTTCCAGATAGAGTATTACAAAATCCTCCCTTTGCTTCTCGTAGAAACGATAGACATCCAGAGCCAATTCTTTAACCCTGTAGAGGATCTCTTCCGCTGAAAATACCTGCTTTATTGCACTTTGATCAAACGTCAGCAAACATATGTCCCCAGCTTGATTGTTAGTTGGATTATAACATAAAAGAGATGCTCAAAATAGGGTAAAAGTTCTCACTTTGGATATTGAAATGATATAATTAAAATCGCTCAACTTAGGTTTAAAAAAGGATGAGCGTTCCTATATTCTCCATATTCCGATAGATTTCAAGTTCGTCAGGTCTTGAAACTGACCACAATTTAGGTGTTATATAATCCAGTAGAATTGTATTGACCTATTGTTGTTAATATCTTATCGTATAATATGTTAGGCGGGTTCCTTGTTAACCGGAGTGGTATTGGACTCTCACGACAACATAATCGTAACTGGCATAGTTTCGGATCCCGTCACATGGGCTTCTTTATTTTTAACTGTAAAGTATGATCCTGAGGGAGACCTTCTTTGGAGCAAAACCTATGAGCCTGAAGGACTAAGTTTTTTCGATTACGGAATCGCCGTTGATTCTGCTGACAACATAGTGATTGCCGGTGCATTTTTTAGTTTTATTTCGGGGAATACCGATATCTTTTTTATAAAATATGCCCCTGATGGAAGCACAGCATGGAGTACTTCCTATGACAGCGGAACTTACGATGCTAGCTGGTCTGGCGCTTCGATAGCTATTGATTCTATTGATGATATAATCTTTGTTATTTATCCTGAGAGGGAATTTAACCCTCGCTTGCTCCGGTTTAGTCCAGATGGGAGCTTGCTTATGGATAAGCTTGTGGTTAGTGAACCGCCGGCAGTCCCGGGGAAAATACTCTTAAAAGTTGATTCATCAGACAATTTAATACTTTTAGGTGGGGAGCGCACAAATTACCTCACTATTAAACCCGCTCCTGATGGCACAATTCTATGGAGCAGATCTTTTGATAACGGTGGAGTTGAAGCGCCCCGTAGTCTCGCTTTAGATAAAAACGATAATATAATTATTACCGGCACTTCCTACGATTATAAATACTGGTCTGGAAATTATTGCACAGTAAAATACGATACCAATGGAAATGAACAATTCCACCATATTCTAGACTTGGGTAATTCCGGATATCAGACAGGTGAAATTGCTACCGGTTTGGCAGTAACTGATTCCGGTCACATTATACTTACCGGAACATCCAGTTCACAACCTATGGAGGGTGATTACTGCACGGTAAAGTTGCATCATTAAGAAGCCTGAATATCCCTGCTAATCAACTGGAAATTGACGGATTTCATTTCCCCCTTTGACAAAGGAGAATCGATGTTTCGGCCTGTCCCAGCAACGGAGTAGTCTCAGCAGCGGAGTAGGAGTAGGAGTAGGGCGGAACAAGGCGAAGCCGGTTCCGCCTATCCTTTGGCAGTACCGCTCCCCTTGACACTTTCGGCTTGAGACAAGCCGAAAGATCGAAAAGATCGGAAGGGGATCTGTTTTTGGGCTGTATGCAAGAACCTCACCGGAAAATACAGATTCTTGTCATTCCCGTGCAAACGTGAATCCA
>QIEW01000223.1 GCA_003230535.1 bacterium | reverse complement strand
GCAAGGGACAAAATGCTTACAAAAATCATCGACATCACAAAATAACCGATCTAAATCCATTTGCGCACCTCCTTGTTGAATATGATAATATATGCTTTTACAAAATATTATCTATAACAACGGGAGGCACGTCAACTTATTTTATAAAAAACTCAGGGAAACACATAATATAGCCTGTAAATACAATAACATTTATATCGAACTCAGGTTATTTTAGTTTTCGCCCAAAATTATCTTGCGCTGCTTTAAAGGGGTTTAATAATTGTTTGAAAAGAGTAAATTCGGCTTTTCACAAGAATCTGTGGGTAAGGGGTGGTTCCGGCAACTTACAAAGAGGATGATACAAGGCAATTTTCAGGCAATCCGTAGTTCGGAAACCGAATGCCTTTCTGAAGAGTCAAATTTGCTTTAAGGTTCATGCCCTCCACCGTACCAGAGGAAAGCACATATCCTGTCCTGAACCAGTTGAGAGTGAGCGGCTTATGTTTGCGGAGCATGCGGGCCGCTTGTTTCCGGTTTCAATTTGGTCTTCAGGGTAGGGGTTTAGAAATCTATGCACTCATTTATTTCACCAGGAGCATCACTCTAATACCTCGAGCAGGAACCACTGGTGCAGGAGCCAGACCCGCCGCCCCGATTGCCTTGGCTACAAAGACTGCCTGCTTAAGTATTTCCCATGTCAAAGCCGAGGTCGAGGCGTATTTGGTGCCAGCTCTCATCCATCAAGAGAAAGTAGCCAAACAACCGGTATTTATACTCCTCCGGGCTTACCAATGGATCATACGGCTTGAGCAGTTCGGTGGCATACATCAGTTGCCCCAGATAAAGGCCCTCGGCAATTTGCACCAGCTCATCAATGCAGTAGCAGTCCGGCGGGATGGTTCTTAGCTTCGGCCAGCGGTAGTTAAATTGAAAAACGGTCTTGCCCTGGTTCTGCCCGCTAATGGATTTGGCCTGATGAGCAATAAAGAAGAAACATTTTATGTCATACCCGAACTCACGCGCTTCATCCTTAGGAACATCCTGGGTCCACACCCCGGCCAACTGCATCAGTTTACCCGTAAATTGCTCCTTGGGGGTGCGCAGGGATTGAGTGTTTGTTCCCCAGCGGGTAGGCAGTTCTCCTTCCTCATGTCCGTCGGTCATTTCCTTAATCCTTGCTATATCGATGTTTTCAAATGATTTTCCCGTCCAGGGGCTGAAAAAACGTCCCAGCTTCATCCAGGCTAAGTTAATTGTATTTAAGTTCAGGAATTTCATTAACCCTTCAGTATGACCGGAGACCAATGCTCCACGGTAAAATCCCTTAACTTCCCGGATGCCAATTCCGCGGTTGAACAGCTCCAGTAAGCGCAGGAAATAAGGGGAGTTATTGTCCGGGCCGCCTTGCAACTCATCCGAATATTGTTTTAGAAGGTGCATGATGGTCGGCTTGCCTTGCAAGTCATTTCTGATTTGAGCGAGGATCTCATCATTACAACTGGGTGGGACGGGTTCTTCAAAGGTAAAAGCGGAAAACTTCGGGAGGCTGTACGAAACAGTTTTGCTTCGCCTCAGTCCCGGCGCGGTTACCGGCATTTCCAGGTGGGATAGAAGACGGCGGGCCTCCGGGTTCCAGGTCTCATCGAAGAGCAGGAAGTAGCCGAAATGCTGGTATCTATAGTCCGAGGGTGGACGCTGGGGATCGTAGGTATCCGGCAGCCGTTTAGTGGCGAACAGCAGTTGCCCTAAATAGAGCCCTCCGGCGATTTGCACCAGCTCATCTATCAGCCAGCGGAAGGGGGGAGGATTGCCGAGGTTCTTCCAGCGATAATTAAGCTGAAAAACTTCCCGGTTAGTACCATGATATACGGAGGGAGCGGCAAGGGCGATAAAATTCCCCCCGTCCTTCTCATGGCCGAAGCTGACTTGCGCCGACTGCGGGGCATATTCAAGTCCCATCCACCAGTTCAGCAGATGATATGAGGCCGCGTTGAGCGGATGTAGGTTGATCTTATTGAAATGGTTAATTCCCAGGCAAGCCGAACTCCCAGGCTGGGGAGTTATATTAGTAAACGCTCCCAGTTTAGCCTCATCAATCTGGCTAAAACTCTTCCCCGCCCAGGGACAAATATCCGCCATCGTAATTCCCCATAAAAATCCCAGAGTATTGCCGAACTCAGCTACAAAACCCTTTTGGTCGCCGGTTCGTATCCCAACCGGCACCCCGTAAAAGTGGCCGTCTATACCTTTAGGGGCGACCCCCAGTTCAAAAAGCTTGGCCAATTTACGGAGTGGAAGTGCGTTTTGGCTCAAATTCCCTTTCAACTCCCTAAGATAGTCCTTCATGAGCTCCAGCACAGACGATTTGCCTGCCAGATCATTTTGCAACTGTATTACTAAGCCGTCCGCCTCATCATAGCCCGGCTGCCAAGTCCAGGCGGTAAACTTCTTTAAGTACTCGGGAGAAAGGTCTTTCACCCATTCGGCTGGTTCCTGCTCCGACAATCCGGCCGACACCAAGGCCGGGCGAGAGATATCCACATTAATCTTTATGTCCCGGCTTACATCAAGCCGAATGTTCTCCAGGGTTGTTTTTAAAACCTTTCCCGTCCTGCTTTTGACTACCAGATAAATGTCTGGTTTATCAGCAAACAGGTCTTTGCCTGCTTCTTCTGTGTATTCAATGGCAAAAGAACCGTCCGGATTGGTGGTCGCCTCTCCCAGCAGTTGATTAGATAAGAAATCCGCATCCATAGCTTGTACTACCAAATTGGGAAGCCCATTTTGGCTTTCCGCCTCCCTTACTTGCCCCATGACCCGAAGACTCATATTACACTCCCGGTATAATCCTCACCTAAAGACTAAGCGAGGTTGGTTAAAAAGTTTTATAATGGGGTTGCCTGCTTACTTAAAGAGTAAGTGAATATTCCCGTTTCACCTCTTCCAGGTCAGGGATAACGCCTCGCCATTCCGCCAGGGTCACCGTATCCAGATTATAGTCGTGTTCTTCTACCAGAAGCATAGTCGGAGCGGCTAATACGCTGTGAAAAGCCCCTTCCGCCAGACCGTCGACACTGCTAAGATTAAAAAATGTAGCCGTCATCCATGAGGCTCTCGGCCACTGTTTTTGCCCTTGGACAAAGAGGACAGGTCTCTCTCCAAAAAAGTTTTATTCTCCGCATATCTCTCCCTTCATTACAGTGATTATAAACTTAGTGCACCTATCGGTGCGGACTGCTTAGGCGCTGTCAGGAGATAACTCCTGACAGCACAGCAAAACCAGGAAATTCCTTGTATCTATACGCTTTAATTATTAGTAGGTTGAGTTTCCGGGAAGCCGGGAGTAATCTTTACGTTTACGCCCCCTATATTAGTTCCCGCGGTACAGTCAGCCGGAGCCGGAGTGATTGCTATCCCGCGCTTACGGTCTTTCAGTTCCCCTAATTTGCCTTTATTCCAGGAGGAGGTGCGGGTGAAGTAGCCGGTGATACGGGTGATGCCGTCCACGTCTTCTGAACCACAGTAGCTACAGGCGTCCCGCGGCTGGTTTGGTAGCATTTATTGCATGTGGTAAACTCCGGAGAAAAGGCTATCTGATCGTTTTGGGTCTCATGAAAGGTTTGGATAACGAATTCCGCCAGCGATGCCGGATGGGGATTGGTCTCGCCAAGCCAGATGTGTGAGATAGAGCCGGCCGGAATTAAGGGGTGGAAGAGACCCTCCAGGCGGACGCGATCCAAAGCGTTGATGGGCGCGCCCACATTAAGCAGAGTTGAATTAGTATAGTAGACTTCTCCCCGGGAGAAATCCCCCTTGACAATTGCCGCCGACCGGGGAGAATAATATCGCAAATCCAGTTTAGCGAACCGGTAAGCTGTGGATTCCGCAGGGGTCTGCTCCAAAACGAAATTCATTTTATATTTCCCGGAAAGCTTTTTCAACACCAGCATCATATGAGAGATAACCCGCAGGCCCAGCATCAGAGCCCGCTTAGATTGGTGCATCTCCTCCCCGTAATGTATCTCTACCAGCTCGTTTAGGCCCACCATTCCCATCAGAAAGGTGGCTTTGCGCAGCCGAAGATAAGGCTCCCCATCCAACTTCATGGCCAGCATAGCCAATGGCCCCGTCGTTCCGTGGGAGAGCAGCCGCTCTATAAACACCAGCTTTTCCAGATGAGCCTGAGCCGCCAACTCCATCACGTCCGCTAACAATGAAAACAGCCGGGCGTCATCTCCTTCGGCCTGATATCCTAGCCGCGGCAAATTAATGCTCACATTCTGAAGAGCGCAGTAGCGCATCTTCCAGGGATGTTTCGCATCATTTATGTCATCTTTCTTAAGTTTGAATGACAGCCGGCAACATTGGCTTATCTTAGCCGTATCCCCGCGGTCAAACACAAAATAGGTATTCCCCTTCTGCGCCGCCACCAAACAGATGTGCTCCAAAAACTCCTTATATCTTGGCGTCTTAAAGAACTTTTCGGTGATATGCACCATAGGTTTGGGGAAGAAGAACGGACGACCGGCCGCATCACCTTCTAAATAGACGGAAAACAGCGCCCAAGCCATCTTTTGGGCTTCCTCTTGATAGTCGGAATAGGTTTTACCGGTGTATTCCCCACCTGGGCCGATAGCCGGTACATCCTCAAAATGTTTGGGAATCTCCCAATAAATGTTCAGGTCGCTGAAGATGGCCTGTCCACCCCGGGCTACCGCCTGCTGCGAAAATTCAAAGACTAACATTTGCGCCAGTTGCTTTATCTCTTCGTCCGATTTGCCCACCAGATACGGGGCAAAAAAGATGTTTACCGCATCCCAGCCGATAGCGCCGGCAAAATGGCCTTGCAGCATGGCGGAAAATTTTACCATATGAGCCAATAATACTTCCGGATGCTTGGCCGGCTTGGCGTTAGATGCGGAGTTGGGTAGATGGAGGCCGAACTTTTTGACATACTCCAGCGACTGTCCGGAACAGTATGGCCGATCACAGAAACCCAAATCGTGAAGATGAATGTCCCCTTTCAGGTGGGCGTCCGCTACTTGTTGAGAGAAAACATTGATGAGAGCATATTCCTTTTTTATATGCTCGGCCAAAGTGAGATTCGTCCCCTCCGGCCCATGCGGCACATTGGCATTCTCCCGATTGGGAGACATGATCAACTGATCTACATCATAGAGAGGCATCCCCAAGCGAGTATGCATCCGGCGGGCGCTTTCCAGGCCATGCTCTATCAGCTTGGCATCCACCAGTTCGCGGATCAGCGGCGCAGTAATGGCTTTAATTCCGGAGGCCGCCACCGTCTCTTCCACTTCGCGGCTTATCAGCTCCGCCGTCTCTACCTCCACATAGGTCTCCAGAACCAGGGCGTCTACAATCCGCTGTCGATTCCAGCCTGAAATATCTTCGGCTGATGTCCGGACATAGGTATCCCCAGGTAAGGCATCCAAGCCCAAGGCAATCTCCGTAGCCTCTGCCCCCGGAGTTCTCTTGTTTTGCGAGTCAAGCACCGTTAAGTGCGGGGGTCTTCGATCCTTCCCCTTTGAAACTCCACCCCTTTCCCGCCCGCCTGAAGCAGAAGTAATTTTACGGCCCGAACTTTTCGACCCGTGACCTTTAGTCTCGCATTCTTTAGGGTTGCGCCCCCTGTTTTTCGCTTTGCTCTCTCTCATAATTTCCTCGCTTCCTAATTCAGATCCACATCCCCAAATCCACAATTCCGCACATCGTTCCCATCAAACTTTTTAGCTGGTTACATATATAAAGCCCGTATTGTTTTTTGTGAACATCTTGTGGATAACCATGAGCATCTTATGTGGATAACTGCTCAATATATTGTGTAAAACTAAACATCGGATACTGTATATAGTATATATATACTAGTATCGATAATTGGCGGGTTTGTCAAGTAAAAAATGAAGATCAAAAAAATTTTTAAGAACTTAGCACACCTTCGGTGCGGGCGCCTATTACTTCCTCTCCCCAAAGGGGCGAGGGGATGAAACCAGGAAATTCCTTGTATCTATACGCTAATTTTAGCAATACCTTCGCCAAAAATCGAATATTTGATATATAGCTGAGAGATAGGCGGTTATGTTAAGATACAGATTGTTAACCATATAAACAATGTATCTTAACCTGAGTTCGACATAAAATTATAATGTCACAGGCAGCATTTCCAGGCGATTGGCAGAGATATTCAGACTTGGCTTTTTGTCCTGGCAGGTATAGGCGATGAGACCGGCCACCAGGTTAACCATGAAGTTGGTAATGCTTCTGTGGCGGGAATGCTCGATTTGAGAGATATTTTTCAATTGGTCATTGACGGTTTCGATAATAGAACGCTTTCGCAGCAGAATTTTATCCATGAGCGGCATTAGCATGTCAGTTTTGTCCGACATCCATGACCCGCACCGATTCGCCGCCTTCTCTATGACTCGGTGCGGGTTCTTGCCCGCAACTTGAGCAAGGCGAAAGAAGAACTTCCCGGTTGTGTAGGTTTTCCTTCCAGGATCATACCAGGCGGGCCAAGCGCAGAGACTTGGGGATAATGAATGCCAAGGGAGAAAAAGCTCGCCAGCATGGATACCAGGATCTCCTTTTGGTAACCTAAGCGAACCATTAAATATGCTCAAGCGGCCATCCCAGAACTGCAAGTATATACCGGAGGTGATCTGATACAGATGGCCTTAGCCCAAGGGTGCGCCCAGGAGTTGGAGCATTATATCGGGCTGGCTTTAAAGGTAAAGGTGGTGAACCAAACCCGGCGGAGAGTATCAAACCTGAGTTTTCCATTTGGGGCATTCCTTAGCAACTAAGTGTATGTATACACAGGGTATATGGTTTTACTTAGTGTAAGGTAACCAGCTT
>QIEW01000036.1 GCA_003230535.1 bacterium | reverse complement strand
ACAATTGGTTTATCCTCCGCGCTCTCTGTGTCCTCCGCGGTTAATAATTTATGGTTTTGGTAGATTGTCAATCCTTGCGTAAGGTGAGTGAGTAAGACTTACGGGTGAACTCACAGAGTTGCGTCTAATATGGATGGAGCAGGGTCTTAAAAACGGCCCTGCTCCTGTTTTTTTGAAGTTCAGCATAGAGTCTCTTGCAGAGAACCTCTGTTGACTTGCTTCGCCGATGTGGATGTTAACACCCTGGCCCAAAACGGCCTGGCCCTTGTCGCTCAAGAGCTTTTCCTGAAAATGGCCGCCTGAAAAAAACGTAAATTTTCTTTTCGTTTTTAATCTACAAAACCCTACCGTAACATAAGGTATTAAGAAACTAAGAAACCTGCGCCAACAAACCCCGAACCAGCATCTACACCGAAAATGTTGACAAATGCTTTGGGTATTTGCCATATTAAGAAGAGGGAGTTTTACACTAATACCAAGTTGCGGCTCAGATGGTTAACTGTCAGGTGGTAACACCTGACAGCACATAGCACATAGCTATATTTATGGTTTACAGTATGTTATAGTGGCGTTATAGTGGCGTCGGGAGTTACCTCCTGACGCAAACCTTTCATGTTTGATGGCAACTTAGGAGCTTGGAAATATCCAATATACCGTTTTAAGATGAATCATAATGTTTATTCTGTGGTGTCAGATTCAGGAAATCTGACACCTCCTAAAACCGCCAGTCAGGTCCTCATACCAAGTTGCATTCAAAGTATAAACTAATTATCTTTGATGTTTCGGCTTGTCCTCAAGCCGAAAGTGTCAAGGGTAGCGTGTCCCTTTAGTAGTTTCGGCCTGAGACAGGCCGAAACATCTATATGCTATCTATATGTTTGATGGCAACTTGGTATCAGTACCTGACTGCACAAAAAAACCACAAACGGTACTTTAAAATGTTCTAAGTCCCTTAGTATAAGGGGCTGCCCTTCAGCCTGCCCCATATTAATTTTAACGCAAGTCGGTATTGCACATGATAGCAGAAGAGATTAAACAACTATTCCTGGATTATTTCAAACAAGCGGGGCATACGATTGTGCCCAGCTCTCCGCTGGCGCCCCAGAACGACCCCACTCTCCTGTTTACCAATGCCGGGATGGTACAATTCAAGCAGGTATTTTTAGGTCAAAGCCGCCGGGCATACCATAAAGCCGCCAGCGCCCAGAAGTGTATCCGGGCCGGGGGTAAGCACAACGACTTGGAGAACGTAGGTCACACCGCCCGACATCATACCTTTTTTGAGATGCTGGGAAATTTTTCTTTTGGGGACTATTTTAAAGAACAGGCCATTGAGCTGGCCTGGGAATTCCTTGTCCAGAAGCTTCATCTGCCTCCGGATAAGCTGTGGGTTACTGTATATCAAGATGACGATGAGGCGTCCAGACTTTGGCGGGAGAGGATCGGTGTGCCCTCAGAGCGGATTGCCCGCTTTGGCGAGAAGGATAATTTTTGGTCTATGGGGGATATAGGACCTTGCGGACCTTGTTCTGAGGTAATGATAGACCAGGGAGCGGAGGTAGGCTGTGGACGTGAAAGCTGCCGGATAGGTTGTGACTGCGACCGGTATCTGGAACTATGGAACCTGGTGTTTATGCAGTTCGAGCGGGACAGCGCCGGTAAAATTACCCCTTTGCCTAAGCCCAGTATCGATACCGGCATGGGATTAGAGCGCATTACGGCGGTTGTGCAAGGGGTAAGGAGCAATTTCGAGTCGGATCTTTTTACTCCTATTATAAAAGCCACGACAGAACTTGCTGAATTTGACCCGCCAGGATACCAGGATTATAAGCCCTCGCTAAATGTGATTGCCGATCATATTCGGGCGCTTACGTTTATAATTGCCGACGGGGTGATGCCGTCTAACGAGGGCCGGGGCTATGTAATGCGGCGGATACTGCGCCGGGCGGCCCGGCATGGGAAAAAACTGGGGTTACAAAAACCCTATCTTTACAGGCTTTCCGGGACGGTAGTAGACCTGATGCGCTCCGGGTATCCGGAATTAGAAGACAATCGCCTCTTTGCCGCCAAGGTGATAAAGCTGGAGGAGGAACGCTTCTCCGATACCCTGAACCAAGGATTAGGAATACTGGAGGAAGTAATTGCCGAAGCCAGGGAGAAAGGACTCCGCGCAGTCGGGGGGGATAAGGTGTTTCGGTTGTATGATACTCACGGCTTCCCACTGGACCTGACGCGGGAAATCTTGGAGGAAAATGAGTTGTCTTTGGATGAGCAGGGATTTGAGGCGGCCATGCAGGCGCAAAAAGACCAGAGCCGCGCAGCAAGAGTAGATGTCGGCCCAAGCCAGATATTGCCGGCCTATCAGGAGTTGGCAAATTCCGGGATAACCACTGTCACCTCCGGATGCGAGGAGTTTCCTCCACAATTTAAGCCGGAAGGACTAGCCCAAGGTAAATCTCTGGAAGATTTTCCCCGTTACTCTAATATCCTGGGTATTATCCAGCGGGGCCGGTTAGCGGAGGAGGCCAAAGAGATTGGTCAACCAGTAGAATTGGTAATCAAGGAGACCTGCTTTTATGCTGAGAAAGGTGGCCAAGTGACTGATACCGGTCAGATCAAAAATGACCGCGGAGCGGCGCTTCAGGTGACGATTGTGAAGGAGGTGCGGTCAGGGTTGGTGGTGCACGTGGGCACCCTGAAGCAGGGCAGCTTCCGCCTGGGAGATGAGGTCAAGCTATATGTAGACTGGGGACGGCGCCTATCTATCGCCCGTAATCATACCGCCACCCACCTGCTTCAGGCAGCGTTACGCCGGGTATTAGGGGAGCATGTGCGGCAAGCGGGTTCCCTGGTGGCGCCCGACCGGCTGCGGTTTGATTTTACCCACCTGTCCGCCCTCAGCGACCGGGAGTTGGCCAGGGCTGAGGAGCTGGTAAATGAATATATCTGGGATAATTATCCGGTATCTACCACCCAAACCAGCCTGAAAGAGGCCCTCCAGCGCGGCGTCATCGCTCTGTTTGAGGATAAATATGAGGATAGAGTGCGATTGGTGGCCATAGGGAGAAATGCCGCCTCGGTGAGCGCTGAATTATGTGGCGGCACCCATGTAGGGGCTACCGGTAACATCGGGTGGTTTAAGATCGGGTCGGAGTCTGGCGTCGCCGCCGGTATCCGCCGAATAGAAGCCTATACCGGCCAGGGCGCCTATAGATATTTAAAACAAAAGGAAGACACATTAGCTGAAATATCCTCTATACTTAAAGCGCCTGTTTCGGAAACCGTCACCAGGTTAGAGCAACTCCTGCATACTTCCAAGGAGCAGGAACGGGAAATAGAGAGATTGCAAGCATACCAGGTGAAGGCGGAGGCGGAGGGAATCTTGGGAGATGTGCAGGAAGTATGCGGCGTCAAAATTTTAGCGGCCACTGTCTCCTCCAGAAGCACAGAACAACTTCGAATGCTGGGAGATAACCTGCGGGACAGATTGGGCTCCGGGGCGGTAGTCCTGGGTATGGAAGCCGGAGGTAAAGCTGTGTTTCTGGCGATGGTCACCAAAGACTTGATAAGCCGACTGCCGGCTAACAAACTGGCGGCCCGGGCAGCAAAACTTGCCGGCGGCGGGGGCGGGGGCCGCCCCGATATAGCTCAGGCGGGAGGGAAATATCCGGAGAAAATTAAAGATGCCATAAACCAATCCCCCCGAATAGCA
>QIEW01000054.1 GCA_003230535.1 bacterium | reverse complement strand
CGCGCTACTAAACCGGAGCTGCATATAGAAATTTGTTCTAAATGCCATCCTTTCTTTACCGGAAAGCAAAAATTTGTAGATACTGCGGGTAGGGTGGAAAGGTTCCGGCAGCGCTACGCTAAAACTAATGCGATGGCAAAACAAGGATAAATTTTAGTAATTCTAATGATTAATTATGGAGTTTCTCCGATAGATTAGACTTTAGTAAGGGAGATTAGTGGCCATGTTCCAGAAACTGGATGAGGTGGAGATGAAATACCAGGAGTTAAACCGGCTCCTGGGAGATCCTAAAATTATTGCTGACCGGGCTGCTTTCCTGAAATATGCAAAAGCACATGCCGACCTGTCGGAGGTAGTGACCAAATATCAGGAGTATAAAAAAACCATCCGTGAACAAGAGGAGGTTCAGGAGATATTACGGGAAGGGGACGACCCCGATCTCCAAGAGTTGGCGAGACAAGATGTGAAGGAGCTGGAAGAGAAACAAAAAGAGCTGGAACATCAGCTGAGAGCCCTTCTTTTGCCGAAAGACCCCTTGGATGAGAAAAATATCCTGCTGGAAATTCGGGCCGGTACCGGCGGTGAGGAGGCGGCTCTATTTGCCGCCGATCTTTTCCGCATGTATTCCCGTTATGCCGAGCAGCAAGCCTGGAAACTGGAAGTGTTAAGCTCCAGTCCCACCGGGATCGGCGGTTTTAAGGAAATTATCATAGGTATCTCGGGTAAACGGGTGTATAGCCGGCTTAAATATGAGAGCGGCGGGCACCGCGTCCAGCGGGTACCGGTGACTGAAACCTCCGGACGCATCCATACTTCAGCGGTCACTGTGGCGGTTTTGCCTGAGGCGGAGGAAGTCGATGTGGAGATCAACCCCGCAGATTTGCAGATAGATGTTTATCGATCATCAGGCCCG
This sequence comes from bacterium, assembly GCA_003230535.1. Lineage (GTDB taxonomy): Bacteria > SZUA-182 > SZUA-182 > SZUA-191 > SZUA-191 > SZUA-191. The sequence continues at coordinate 2,436 of QIEW01000054.1, read as the reverse complement.
GGGGGGCAGTCGGTTAATACCACCGATTCGGCTGTCCGCATGACACATATTCCCACCGGGTTGGTGGTCACCTGCCAGGATGAACGCTCGCAGCATAAGAATCGAGCGCGGGCCATGCACATCCTCCGGGCGCGGCTGCTTGATAAATACCGCCGGGAGCAGGATGAAAAAATCGCCTTGGAGCGCAAAACGCAGGTAGGCACCGGCGACCGCTCCGATCGCATCCGCACCTATAACTTTCCTCAGAACCGCATTACCGACCATCGGGTGGGACTTACCCTCTATAAGCTCCAACAAATACTGGAAGGCAACCTGGAGGAGACCTTGGATGCTTTGGGAGCCTACTTCCAGTCTGAGGCCCTGAAGCAGGTAGCCTGATGCCTATGGCTCAACAAAAAGGGTTATTAGATAAAATTGGTAAACCAACCGCCGTTATAGGAGGTATTATAGCTGCCTTGGTTGGCATATTTACTTTGGTGAATACGCTGGCGGACAAAAAAGTAGAGTTGGTAGAGACAAAAGTTGATCTCTGTGAAAGTGAAAAGGCGGTATTGGAGAAAAGGCTGGAATATGCGGAGCGGTTTCTACTTTTACCGGAAGTAAGGGAAGGGGTTAAGGCAACTTACGAAGGGCTGGAAAAGGCTATTCTAACTCATAATAAAAGTGGTTTGGCAGCGTATTTTTCGGAAAGCCTGCCTGAACGGGACAACACATTGGCAGAATGGGAAAAATATTTGGGGAGAAGGATATTTTTTGAAATTCAGACCTTAGCTAAAGGGTCTGAAGAGGGTCAAATTATAGCTGCTGTTAAAGGGGAGATATTGGATGGAGAAGGGCAGTCCACCTGGTATTTCCAAGATACCTTAGCCAGAGAGTCCGGGCAATGGAAATTTATAAAGTAGGAGGCAAAATATTTGCTCTTGATCCGGCAAGTGGGGTGAATTGTATTTCTGTTTTTAGGCGAAGGAATTTTGGCATGAAGAGTCGAATCTTTTTCCCAGTCATTATGGCTATACTTTCTCTCTGCTGGTTGGGAGAAGTTTGGGCGGCTAAACCTCCTCCCATACCCAGAGGCGTTCCTCAAAAATCGGAACTAAAACTATACCCGCCAACATGGGAAAAATCTAAAAGAAAAGAACCCATCCAGAGCGGGAAACTCCTTTATTATGATAATTCCCCGGGAACCTTGAAGGGCGAGATAAAACTCTCCCGCTTACGGCCTAATCAGCTATATGCTTTAATCCTACAGGGTAAACGAGAACATCCCAGTAGCCGGTATCTGCCGCAAACCCTCAAGGGGTACAGGGGAGAAGAAAAAAAATACTTTGAGTTTAAGCGGGTGCATACGGATAAGAGAGGCTACCTTAAAACAAATTTTGAAGTTAACCTGCCCGCCGGAGTGTATGATGTGAAATTCTTTGTAAGGTATGGAGGCGATGGAAGCCTGGTATTATACAATGACTTTTTTCTGTTTACCGTAAGATAATCCTGGAAAAAACTCTATCATTTAGGGATAAGCTCATGGAGTGATCTACGCTTAGTGACTCGGCCTTGGCGGCGGTCTTTTTCTGAAGCATCCAGGTAATGCAGAAACTCTTCCCGGAAGAGCCCTATGGCATTACAGAATGATTCGAAAGAGTTCCTGTCGATTTCAAACTGGATGCTGTCAGGAGTTTTTTTTATGATGGCAACCTTTAGCTTAGGATCCATTGTTCTATCTCCAGGTTGGCTATCACTCCCTAATATATTATCCTCAAAGAAGAGATGAGAGCTCAATTTTAGAATAAGTACTCGTTCTCTATTTGTCAAGCCTGTACCAAAAAAAGGTAAATGTATGGACGACATTTGGCTCATAACCGAAGCTATCGGCTGGACAGAGACACAGTTGGCGTGTTGTCAAATCGAAGTTGCGCGTTTGGATGCCGAGGTGCTCTTATGCCATACCCTGGGGGTGAACCGGGCGGGGTTGTATGCCAACTCCAACCAGCCGCTGGGGTCGGAAGATAAGTCACGTTATAGAGAGCTGATCAGGAGAAGGCGGCGGCATGAGCCGGTAGCATATCTTACCGGCGAGCGGGAGTTCTGGTCGATGGGTTTCCAGGTAACGCCCCAGGCGCTCATACCCAGGCCGGAGACTGAAAGGCTGGTGGAGATCGCCACAGCCTTATTGGAAAGTGAGCAAAACCAAAATGCTGTGGTTATAGATATCGGCGCCGGCTGCGGGAATATTATCTTGGCCTTGGCCCGGGAGCTACCCCGGCTAAAGTGTTTTGCCTCCGATATATCGCCTGATGTTATCGAGTTAGCCTCACAAAATGCGAAGCGACATGGTCTGGCTAATAAAATTAAATTCCTGGCGGGAGACCTGCTTGATCCTTACCACAAGTTAGATTTGGAGGGTAAAGCAGATCTAATCGTTTCCAATCTCCCCTATAT
>QIEW01000133.1 GCA_003230535.1 bacterium | reverse complement strand
GCAGCTTTTTGGTGCGGGAATCCACTATCCAATGTCCCAATGATAATCGCTGTACCAGTTCATCTTCTCCTGCGCCCGTCAGGATCTTGGCCTTAGCCGATACCGGCGGGATAGTAATCCGCAGGTCTCCTTCCAGCAGAGTAAGGCAGGCCAGGGAATACCCCTCATTTAGCTCCTGGTCGGTAAGATGGGCGGTGGGCTCGGTATTATATTCACCTTCCTCGATGCGCACCCGGCAGCGACCGCATACCCCCTGACCTCCGCAGGGGCCGTCGATACCAATTCCCGCATCAATCAGGGCCTTAAGCAATACCGCCCCCTTAGAAGCCTGAATAACTCTGTTGCCCGGTTGTATGGTGACCTCGCATTGAACCATCTAACCGCTCTCCTCCAATGCTCTCTTCATTACCCCCAGCGGCGCTTTTTCCCCTGTCAAAATCTGAAACGCCTCAGCTCCCTGGTGCAGTAACATACCCCGGCCGCCGATGACTTTGGCCCCTTTTTTCGCAGCCTGCTCTTGCAGCCAGGTTTTCGGGCCGTAAACAAGATCATAGACTACCTGGTTATTATGGAAAGCTTTGGGAGTGATCGGGAGTTTATCAGATTTATTAAGTCCTAATGAAGTGGCGTTAACCAGAAGCTGAGCTTCTTTGGCGGATGAGTTAAGCCTTTTAGGTTCCCAAGGAATAACCTGTGGATTAACGTAAGGGTTGACGGTTGCCAAGGCAGCGGCCAGGTGTTGGGCTTTGCTCCGGGTACGGTTGGCAATGGTTATTCCCCCCACCCCGCTCCTCATCAATGCCGCACCTACCGCCTTGGCTGCTCCTCCGGCGCCTAGTAATAGTACATTCAGTCTTCTAAGGTTTACTCCTTCGGTTTGGAGCGCCTCCAGAAACCCTTGCGCATCAGTGTTGTAACCTACCAGTTTAGGGGCGCTTTCAGCCTCATTCTCTACTTTTACAGTGTTTACCGCTCCAATAAACTGGGCGGCAGGGTCAATTTCATCCAAAAACTCTATGATATGCTCTTTATGCGGGACGGTTACATTTATGCCTGCAATACCTAGCGCAGGTAAGGCCCGCACTGCACTTTTCAAATCCTCCGGTCGCACGCTGAAAGGAAGATACACATAGTCCAGTCCCACAGCGGCAAAGGCGGCATTATGCATCCGCGGCGATAAGGTATGTTCTATCGGATACCCGAAAATGCCGACAATCTTGGTTTTACCTGTTATTTTCATAAGCCTAAAATCTCTTGATAGTATAGTTCATAGCTCCTTACCGATTTTTCTTTGGAGAATTTACTCAACGCAATTTCTCTACCTCTAGCGCCTAAGTGTTCAGCCAGGCCGGAATCTTTTAAGATATGGCAACTCCAGTGCGCCATTCGATCTATGTCCCCTACGGGAGCCAGATAACCGCTCCTGCCGTGCTCTACCACCTCTTGGAGACCGCCGACAGATGAACCCACTACCGGGACGCCGCAGCTTTCGGCTTCCAGCGCCGCCAGGCCGAAGGATTCCATCTCGGACGGGAGCAGTAGGAGATCCGCAACACTTAATATGTCTTCCACTTTGTCCACTAGATATAGAAAAGTAACCTTTTGTTCTAATCCAAGTTTTGTGACCACCTCCAGTGTATTGTCAAATTCCGGTCCATGTCCAACCAACAGGAGTCTGGCGGGAACCTCCGCTAAAACTTTATTGAAAATATGCACTACATCCGATACCCGTTTCAGGGGGCGGAAATTGGAAATATGGACGATAAGCCGTTCATGGGGGGGGGCATACTGGGCTCGTAATTCCGGATTTTTCTGTCGCCTAAATATACTTGTGTCCACGAAATTGGGAATAATTTTAATTTTATTTTCCAACGAAAATCTGACTTTAGCTGTCGACGCCAGATATTCCGACACCGCCGTCAGGCCGTCGCTTTGTTCTAAGGCATGTTTGGTAACCCTGAAGTAAGAAGGATCCAGACCTACCAAGTGAATATCGGTTCCATGGAGGGTGGTTATAATTTTAGGGCCCGAGCCCCCCAATATTTGTTTTGCAAATTGAGCTGAAGTAGAATGGGGGATAGCATAATGCGCATGGATGAGCTCCAAATGATATTGCTCTACTATTTCGGCGGTCTTAGAAGCCAGAGCCAATGTATAAGGCGGAAACCGGAACAAAGGATAGGAACCTACCTTAACCAGATGAAACCACATTCTGGGAGTAGAACCTACCAGCCGCACCGGTAAATGATATGAAATAAGATGTACCTCATGCCCCAGGCGGCTTAAACCCTTCCCTAACTCTGCGGCAATAACGCCGCTTCCTCCGTGAGTAGGATAACAAATAATCCCGATCTTCATAATAATCACCTACTTAACTTAGCGCACCTAACTGTGCGGACTTTTTAGGTGGTGCTGTCAGGTGTTACCACCTGACAGCCATCATACCATGATAACCTTTATTAGCAGGTGTCATACGAGCAATCTAAGTGTTATTAATAAGCAAGATAACATATTGTATTTGCTATCTTAATAATTCATATTAATCTGTAATTGTCAGCAAATTGGTATCAGGAGGTAACTCCTGACACCACAGCAAAACAAACCCCAAAAATTGGATTTCCTATACTATTAAATCACCTTACGCAAGGATTGACAATCTACAAAAACAATAAATTATTAACCGCGGAGGACACAGAGAGCGCGGAGGATAAACCAATTGTTTTAGTACTACTCTCTGTGACCTCTGCGTTCTCTGCGGTTAAAATCCTTTTTTACGGGCAGGATTATAGGTTTGCGTAACATGAGCTATTAAATCAGCCGATTATTTTGATTTTGTAATTATGATGAGCCTCTTGCAAAACTAGCTTAGATTGTCCCCTCCCGTGAAAACGGGAATCCATAAGTTGCTGATGCCTACATAATCTGGATTCCCGATAAAAGCGCTCGGGAATGACATTTTGGAGACTTTTGCAAGTACCTCCTATACTATTAATTTACTCAAATAAATTACTCAAACTGCAACCCCTACAAAAGGCGATAGGGGTCCTGGAAGGGTAAGGGTTGCTCCGTATAAAATCCTTCTCCGTATGGAACCCCGATTAAGGAGCCGAAATACCGGGCCCGGGACTCTATGTGGAATAGAAATTCAGCAACTGGGATGTTTTTGTAGTTTATATACATTTTATCATGTAACTCGCTGAATTGTGATTTATAAGCTCGCACGGCTTCCATTTTCCGCTGAAAAGTGTCGGTAATGTTTGCCACCACTGTAATAGGCGCCTGCTCATGACAGGGAAAATAGAAAATACGAGAACAAGCATACGGAGGAAGCCCTAAATCCAGCATGGACATCCGGGCGTCATAGGAGGCGTATTTTATTAGCTGGCCGGCGGCGGCATGGTCGGGATGCCGGTCCTCAAAGTAAGGAGATGCCAAAAAGGTAGGCTGCAACTCACGGATAACAGTTGCCAAGGCATGGCGGGAAGCTATGTTTAGCTCCAGGTGTCCGTCGCCTAAGTCCAGGTTGCGGCGGACCTCCACCCCCAGGAGTTTTGCCGCGGCTTCCGCCTCTAGGCGGCGCTCCCCGGAAGTGCCCCTCGAACCCATTTCACCTCTGGTCAGGTCAACTATGCCAACCTGATAACCCAAAGCCCGCAATGCCAGTATCCAGCCGCCGACTCCCAACTCCACATCATCCGGATGAGCGGCAATAGCTAATAAATCTACCTTCATGTTACCCCTCTTTATAATTGTTCTACCAACTCGAACTTTGATGAACTCATAAAAAGCCAGAAAACACACATTCTTGTCATTCCCGTGTAAACGGGAATCCAGTATTTTAAGATAGTTAAGATCAGGATGGATTCCCGCTTTCGCGGGAATGACTTTTTACGAGACCATCAACTTTAGCTCCCACACTTTCAAGCGCTTGCTTTACCCCGAATAATTCGGGATCATAAACATCCACAGCGGGAGTTTTCGGTAATTTGTATGAGCCATTTTGTTTTTTGACCGTTACTTTGTAAGTAGCTGTATTCAAATAACATCATTAATGTTTACCATGGATTTATGAATAATCCGGGACCAAAATCACAGCGAACTTTTTTCCTTTGTTGTTTTCCATTGTTTTAAGGTCTCCACAAAACTCTCCAGGCGCAGCTTAGTCCGGGCATCCAGGGAACCGGGCCGGTCGCCTTCCAAGGTTAATATCGGCAGCTTGATATGTTGGCGAATGATTATGTCCTCAATGTGCCGAAAGCAAAACGATTGGACATAATGAACAACTCCCTGGACCTGGCGGAGTTGTAACTGCTGTTTTATATCCTCCAGCCGGAAGAATACTGAATAGGGGTAGGTGTACGCCAGATATTGGTCTACCAAATCATTGCCGGCTGCCGGCATGGCAAACTGCCGCTGAATTTCATTATACACTACCCGAGCGCCTAATTCCTCTACGAAGTTGTACATCTCGGGGAAAATCGGCGGCACACCAATATAACCCAGACGGATCATCTCCGGTGCAGGCGTTCTGTGTTCAACTTCATAGAGGAGGTTTTTGATACGGTTGGCAAAGGCTTCCAGGTCACCTCCCATATCGCTGCAACTTACCAAGAATAGGTGGTTTTCAAAACCGGTTACTTTATTTTCCCGCCAGGTAAGCTCATCTATTGATAAGGCTGACCTGCGCAGCCCATCTAAAACACGTTTGGCCTCCATCACTGCCCGCCAACCCACCCCAAAGCGCTCCATCAGCTTTTTCAACTGTAGTTTCAGCAGCCTTGGTTCCCGGCTGTAAGGATAGGCGAAAGGGATGGTTTCCACCCCTTCCTGTTCTAAGACCTCCATCAAAGCCTGTGCATTACTGCAATCACCTTCAGTTACCGTAATTACACAATCGAGCTCAAGATTTTTAGCTACCGCATACAGACCTTTGATCCAGCTACAGGTAGTCCTGGGAAATCCCCGTGCTTCTGCATATTCTACTAATTTTTCCCGATCCGGGCTACCGATAAATATGTTATTTAGATCCAGCGGCGGCTGACCGGCGGCCCAGAGTATTTCAGAGGCGACCGTGCTTGTAATCCCTATTTTACGCATAATATATATCGGTTTACAGCAGGGTAATCCGATAAAATAATAGGTTGTCCTTTTTTGTGGTCAAGTAAAATGTGACCTTTAAGGGAGATGAGGCTTCCAATGTTAGCTGTTTTTAGATATAATATGGGCGATGTGGCCGGATAATTACAGAAAATGATTTGTTGAGCTAAAAAATATGAAACCACAAAGCAAGTATGTCAATATAGAGATTGCCTTCGGCAGGTAAGCCTGCCTCGTAATGGCAACGGTTCTTTTGTCGTGCGCTATAGTTTAAGGTATCTTTTGTAGTTTGCCAACCCTTAAATAAAAAAATGGCAAGCAGAAAAATTGGGGATAATAAATAAGATGCTTCCGTAAAAAGTCTGGGGCAGTCATTGCGAGGAGCAAAGCGACGGAGCAATCTGTCGTATAATCAAATAATTAGAGATTGCTTCGCTTCACTCGCAATGACAAAAACCGACGTTTTTTGACTTTTTACGAGTTTATCATAAGATAACGGTCAAAAAACAAAATTTTTATACAAAAAACAAAATTTTTATATAAATCACCGAGAACTCCCACTATGAAAGCGACCAGCGGGAGCGTGTTTATGATCCCGAATTATTCGGGTCAAATAAGTCAAAATTAAAACTTTGAGATTGAGGGAGGCTATGTTAAAGGAATATTTGACCGTAGCAGAGATTTCCGGACCCCTGATGCTGGTGGAGCAAGTAGAGGGGGTAAAATATGAAGAATTGGTGGAGGTGGAACTCCCCGGCAATGAAATCCGTCTGGGGAAGGTGTTGGAGGTAAATGAAGATAAAGCCCTGGTGCAGCTGTTTGAAGGCTCGTCCGGGTTAAATATTAACCGGAGCCGGGTACGGTTTTTAGGCCGGGGGATTGAGTTAGGAGTCTCTTTAGACCTTTTAGGCCGGGTATTTGACGGCTTAGGCCGGCCGCTGGACGGCGGTCCTAAAATCATTCCCAAAAAGCGGATTAGCATTACCGGTGAACCGATTAACCCTTATGCCAGATCATACCCCTCCGAATTTATTCAAACGGGGATCTCCGCTATTGACGGGTTAAATACCTTGGTTCGGGGCCAAAAACTCCCGATTTTCTCCGGCGCCGGTTTGCCCCATTCGAGGCTGGCGGCTCAGATTGTGCGCCAATCCAAGGTGTTAGGGAAAGAGGAAGCATTTGCCGTGGTGTTTGGCGCCATGGGAATTACTTTTGAGGAGTATGACTTCTTTAGAACTAATTTCGAGAAGACCGGCGCTGTCGAGCATACGGTAATGTTTGCCAACCTGGCTTCCGACCCGGCTATTGAGCGGATAGCCACCCCCCGGATGGCCCTCACTACCGCCGAATATCTGGCGTTCGAGGAAGGCATGCATGTGTTGGTTGTGCTTACAGATTTGACCAACTACTGTGAGGCGTTACGGGAGATTTCAGCGGCCAGAAAGGAAGTGCCCGGCCGGCGGGGTTACCCTGGATATATGTATACCGACTTGTCCTCTATTTACGAGCGTGCCGGAAGAATTAAAGGCAACGCCGGCTCCATTACCCAAATTCCGATACTTACGATGCCGGAGGATGACAAGACCCATCCGATCCCCGACCTTACCGGTTATATTACTGAAGGGCAGATTATCCTAAGCCGCCCGCTAATGAAAAAAGGTATCGCCCCGCCCATTGATGTTCTGCCCAGCCTCTCTCGTCTTCGTGATAAAGGGATTGGCAAGGATAAAACCAGGGAAGATCATGCGCCGTGGTCCAACCAGCTTTTTGCCGCCTATGCCAGAGGGAAAGAGGCTGAGGAGCTGGCGGTGATCTTAGGTGAAGCGGCTTTATCTGAGGCAGATAAGGTGTTCTTAAAGTTTTCGGAGGCATTTGAAGGGGAGTTTGTATCTCAGGGGGAATATGAAGCTCGATCGATCTATGAGACGTTGGAGATAGGTTGGAGATTAATATCTATGCTCCCCAGGCCCGAGTTGAAGCGTATATCGGATGAACTAATAGCTAAATATATGCCCAAAGTAACCGCATAAGGCATCTATCGTTAGGCCGGAGAATCCTAGCCAATAATTTTATGATGGAACCTTACTACAAAAAAGAACGGTTTGCGCTTTATCTGGCAAACTGCCTCGATGTTCTGCGCCAGATTAAGGAAAATTCAGTGGATATGATTTTTGCCGATCCACCTTATTTTCTCTCTAGCGGGAGTTTTACTTGCCAGAACGGGAAGATGGTATCTGTCAAGAAAGCCGATTGGGATTTAAGTAATGGGTACCGGAAGAATTTTGAGTTCCATTTGGACTGGATAAGAGCTTGCAGAAGAGCGCTTAAACCTGGGGGGACAATTTGGATCAGTGGAACTTATCATTCTATCTATCAGTGTGGTTATGCCCTACAGATTGCCGGATTTCATCTCTTGAATGACATTGCCTGGTTTAAACCGAATGCTTCGCCTAATTTAAGTTGCCGCTTCTTCACCGCAAGCCATGAAACTCTGATTTGGGCTAGAAAGGAAAAGAAGGCCAAGCATACGTTTAATTATAACTTAATGAAAAATGGGGACTGGCCGGAGGATCAAGTAAAAAAACCAAAGTGCCAAATGCGTTCGGTGTGGTCAATAAATACTCCCAAGGCTGCCGAAAAAAAGTTTGGTAAACACCCCACCCAAAAACCTTTTAACTTATTAAAAAGAATTGTTTTGGCGTCTACCAATAACGGCGATCTGGTGTTAGACCCATTTACAGGAAGCTCCACTACCGGACTGGCGGCTTATTTATACGGTAGAAATTTTATTGGAATTGATACCGAAAAAACATACCTGGATTTATCAGTCAAAAGGTTCGAGGACACGGCAGTACCCCTCGCGCCTTCTATGCAAGGATATCTTTTGTGGAAATGATGTTGGGAATCAGAGAGATACAATAAAAATGTCTGCTGAAGCGGTGGCGACAGAAGAGCTGCTCTTGGATAAGGCGGCGGTGGGAGAGTTGCTGCTGAAGCTGACCAGCCAGATGCTGGCCCGCCAGAAATCGCCTAAGCTTAGGGGCGCTTTTGGGAATGTTTATCTTTATAATAAATGAGAATAGTTGCTATAGCTCCAATTAGGCTGATAAACATGAATGTTATAGTTAACACATCTTTTTCCCTAAATGGTTCAACAAAAAAAGCAATTAAGAAATCGCCAAGAAGAGCAATTAGTTTATCCATTGTTTCTCCCTCCATCAAGGAGATAGGCTGGCAAAAAGGTGATGCCGGTAGCCACGCTTCCCCAACCAATTGTAGTGAAGCTTGGTTCTTTAGCTATTAAATTACCCACTATGGTCAGCAACGCAATTCCTTTGCTTATATCATAGAGATACTTAGCAGTATTTTCCCTCTGCTTTCGGTTCACATTTTAACTATATCAAAAGCGGTTTCACCGGTCAAATAAAATGGTTAAAAATAGCTCTGCTACAGAAAAGTTGCTCTTGGATAAGGCGAAGGTGGAAGAGCTGCTCCAAAATATAGCCCGCCGGATGGTGGCTCAGCATCCCGACTTGTCAGGGTTGGGGCTGGTGGGGATCAGGACTAAGGGGACGCAGCTGGCGGAGGCTCTCTCTTCCCGCATCTATGACCTAAAGGAGGCCCGACTTCCTGTGGGCACCATTGATACCACGCTTTACCGCGATGATGTTTCGGTAAGCAATCGTCGACCTGTCCTTTGTCTAACCCGGATACCTTTCACGGTGACCGGCAAGCGGATTATTCTGGTTGATGATGTTCTTTATACGGGCCGCACTATAAGGGCGGCGCTGGATGCTTTGATGGACTTAGGTCGGCCCAGCATAGTGCAGTTGGCGGTGTTGATTGACCGCGGCTGCCGTGAACTCCCTATTCAGGCCGATT
>QIEW01000336.1 GCA_003230535.1 bacterium | reverse complement strand
GTTCTCCTGCCGCAGCCAAGGGGCAAGTAGCCGCTACAATAAGACATACCAGCGACCATATGCTTAATAATTTTACTGCTTTTCTCCACATACTATACTTACCTCCTTGGCTTATCAATTAAGCAAGTCCTTTTTCGTTTTAATAGTCCAGAGCAGGATAATTATCCCTCTAACCTCATGGTTCTCCAAAGGTTAATCAATGTCCACGAACATGTTTACCCACATTAATCAACAGGTGGATACATATCCACTCGCCCATAACCATAGTATGGGTCGACGCCGGGAGCTCCTAAATCGTCCGCATTTATCGCCATATGACGGAGGACGCTGGTACGGCTCATGGCGGGATTGTAGCTGAAATAGGCCGCCGCAACACCAGCAACATGGGGCGCGGCCATAGAGGTTCCTGTAGCATAAGCGTATATATTATTCCAATAGGTAGAGTAAACACTGCTTCCCGGTGCGGCAATTTTCACATTCTGATGGCCCCATTGGCTATAACTGGCGCGGGTAGTACAGTCCTGGAGTGCGGCTACCCCGACCACTTTCGGGTAAGCAGCAGGGTAATGCGGCGTATCTACCCCGCTATTTCCAGCAGCGGCTATCACAATCACCCCCTGGTCAAAGGCATAATTTACGGCATTGAGTAATGCAGAGCTGAACCCTGTACCACCCCAACTGCAATTGATAACCCTAGCTCCATTATCGACCGCATAGACAATACACTGGGCCAGCACCGAATCACTACCGGAGCCTTGCGCATTCAAACCCTTGACGCCCATAATGGTTATCTGCTGTAACCCAGCCACACCTGTCCTGTTATGTATCTGGGCGGCGATAATGCCGGACACATGGGTGCCATGGCCGTTATCATCCATCGCATCAGCATCAGTGTTAACAAAGTCATAATCAATGCCGGTATCCACGTTAGCCGCTAAATCAGGGTGATCCCAATCAACTCCGGTATCTATTACCGCCACGATTACATTCGCATCGCCGACGACCACATTCCAAGCGCTTTCTGCGCCGATACAGGGAGGCCCCCATTGTGAAGGATAATTTGGATCATTAGGAACGGCATTAATCCCGCTGCCCGGAGACGCCGGGTTGTCAACCACCGTTATTTCTCCTACTATTTCAATATGCCGTTCCAGATCCTCTTCTACAAATTTAACCAACCCGTTAAGTACCAAATCATCAGTAACAGAAATAACTTTTTGCTGGGGGACTACAAAAGTAAGCGTTTGCAATTGTGGAATTTCAGACACTAACCGTCCTCCATAGCCAGCGAATATTCCCTCTACTTCGGACTTTGCCGCATCCGAGACCAGCCCGACATTTATCCGCATTTGCGATACCCCTGCCATCCCCCCCGCTGAAGCAGAGCAAACAAAGCCTAATACTATTAACCCTAACATAAATGTCTTGAACTTAATCCTGTCTCTCAAAATACAGTCTCCTCTCTAAATAAAGGTTTATTAATGGAACAACTTGCAAAACTAGCTTAGATTGTCATTCCCGTGAAAACGGGAATCCATAAGTTGCTGCTTTTACACAATCTGGATTCCCGATAAAAGCGCTCGGGAATGACATTTTCAGACTTTTGCAAGTACCTCAATGGAACAACTTTTAAATGGACATTTTATTCATTTGATATTATCTATCTTAATATATATGGATCTTTACAAGGGCGCTTCCCAGTATCTTTCTTGATGGATCAACACAAACAGCTACTGATAAAATTAACTGGAGCGTATAGGAATTTCCTTTTTTATGTCCAACAAAACAAGCAGATATAGCTCCACGTGCTGTCGGGTACTCAGACCCGACAGTCTGAACGAGTGGCAGGTTTGAGAACCTGCCACCACCTGAAAAGTCCGCACCGGCAGGTGCGCTAATTTAATATCTACGATAAAACCCAAAGGTGAGAAAACATGAAACATAGCATGTTTACGCATTTTTGACGGACGGGCTTGCCCTCCCCGCCTGCTCCTTGGTTGCGTAAACACCAACGCTTATAAAAGTGAGACAGCTCAGGTGAAATACCAATTTGATCCTGAAATAAATTGATCACAGAACACTTCAGATTATACCATATCCTGCCAAAAATAAAAGCAAAAAACAGTTTTTTTGATTCAGAAACAAGCGCTTTAAAAAAATCAGTAATCATAATTTGCTAAGCTTTGATAGCCACTTATTATAATCTGAGTTCGGGATAAGAGGGTTCTCATAACCCTCAAGTAAGCCCTGAAATGGCCTCAAAATAACTCCAACCCAAATAGGCGGTGGATTTGGGTTTCAGGTTCAACTTGACAAATCATCGGTAAGCGAATAGTATAAAAGGTAATTTTGGAGATATAGGCCGAGGTAGCTCAGTCGGTAGAGCAGAGGACTGAAAATCCTCGTGTCGGCGGTTCGATTCCGTCCCTCGGCACCAATATCACAAAGTTGGAGGAAAGAGGGTTGAGGACTAGCCGCCGTCAATATTATAGAGCTCTCTTTTCCTAATGATGCCCGGATCCGGTAAAAAAAAAGATTTATTTACTTTCGAAGCGGTAGCCATTCCTTACCTCAACTTTATTTATAAATCTGCCTATCGGTTCTGTGGGAACCAGACAGATGCAGAAGATCTTTCCCAGGAAACCTTTCAGACCGCCTTCGAGAAGTTCGACCAACTCCGAGATACCGCCAAAGTTAAGAGTTGGTTGTTTATGATTTTGCGTAATATTTACCTTAAAAAGGTGCAGCAGGAGCGCAAATATCCAGAAGTAGAGATGGATGAATCCCGCTATAAACCGATGGGGTTAGGGCAGGAGGATATGGTCTGCCTCAAACGGATAATGGATGGAGAAATTCAAGCGGCGCTTGATAAAATTGATGAACGCTATAAGACCCCATTGCTTCTGTCGTACATTGGAGGTTATTCTTATCAGGAAATAGCCGAGATGTTGGAAATTCCCATCGGAACAGTTATGTCACGCATCGCCAGGGGCAAAATGTTTCTTAAGCGTAGGCTCATTGAAACCGGAAAAAAGAAACAATGAGGCCGAAACAGATAAAATTATTTAAAAAATTATGGCTGAAGCCTTAACATTAGAAGATGTTCCTAAGATAAGCTGTGTATCCTACGCCTCTGATTTCGATCTCTTGTCTCCCCTAAATAATGCTCATATCTGTATATACCTAAGATTTTTTTATATTTTAACTCACCTTACGCAAAGATTGACAATCTACCAAAACCAGAACTTAGCGCACCTTGCGGTGCGGGCTTTTTGTGGTTCCCTCCCCCTTGATGGGGGAGGTTAGGTGGGGGTGAAGGGTAGCTCAAGAGGTTCCCCCTCCCCTTGATCCCCTCCCACCAAGGGAGG
>QIEW01000466.1 GCA_003230535.1 bacterium | reverse complement strand
ATGAATAATCCGGGTTGAAAACGTATAGGAAATTCCTTTTTTTCGGCTAATAAAACAAGTAGATAAGCTAAAAAGTCCGCACCAGCGGTGCGCTAAGTTATGTGCTGTCGGGTCCTCAGACCCGACAGGCGAATGGGTGGCAGGTTTACTGAACCTGCCACCACCTAAAAATGGATTTGGGACGATTAATCCCCATTTTTTCTGTGACCATTATATTTAGGTCTCCTAAAAAGTTGTCATTCCCGCGAAAGCGGGAATCCATCCTGATTCTAACTATCTAGAAATATTGGATTCCCGTTTGCACGGGAATGACAAGAATGTGTGTTTTCCGACTTTTTACGAGACCATCATCATATTAGTTCGGGATTAATTTTATTCAGGTAGTTCTCCAATGAGGGCTCTGATATTCTAATGTTTCTCTCAGAAGTACGGATGCTCTCCAGCGCTCCGTTATCTATTAAGCGGTAGACGGTGGATTTACTTACATCCAGTAGCTTGGCTACCGTATGAACCCTTAGAAACCGGCCCGCCTTTCCTGATCCGTTACTATTGTCTAACCACATAGACCGCCTCCCTTTGCGTCATAATATTCCCTGTCTATGATACCGGGTTGCCGGGGGGTATAACTCATGTTGGCATTGACAGTTTTATTGTTCTCAGGTTATGATAAAAAATCATAATGACAACTGGATAGATTAGAACTTTCAATAAACAGTGTAGCAACTCGGTGACAATTTGTCAAGCAGAAAATGCACCGAACGGTGACATTTTAAGGAAATATTTTCCCTTCCGTGGAAACGGGAACGCATGGAACAGAAAAACTCCGGATTTGGCAGGCGGTTAGCAGAGGTCATCTCAGCTCAGAGGATAAGTAAGGCTCAACTGGCCCAGCGTGTGGGAATCTCGCGCTGGGCTGTTGGTCGTTACAGTCGTTACATAAAAGAGGGACGGATTCCGGGAGCGGATATCCTCTATAAGATGTCCCGGGTTTTAGGGATGTCTATGGAAGAACTTCTTCAGGGACAACGCCCCATTGCCCGGGAAGTACAGGGGAATGTGCAGCCGCTTTATCCGCCGGAGCTGGTAATTTTAGCTCCTGAAGAGGCTAAAGCCAGGATGCAGGGACATGAGCGCCTGGAGGATTTTATCCCTATTCGGCTCCTTTCAGATGCGGCGGCGGCCGGCAATCCCTTATTTATTAATGATAATGATATTGAGGGTTATTGCCTGATTTACAACTCCTGGTGCAAAAATCCGGAAATGACCACCTGTGTCCGGGTAAAGGGGGACAGCATGGCGCCGGTCCTCCCTGACGGTTCCATTGTGGCTGTAAATCATGATAAGAAATCTTTAGGGGAGCTAAAAGGGAAGATTGTAGTCGCTAGAGTGGAAGAAGGGATTACCATAAAATATCTGCACTACGATGATAAATACTACATTTTGTCTCCCGCCAACCAGAATTATCTGCCTATTTACATCAGTCGGCATACAGAGAATGTGCTCATCGGGAGGGTGGAATGGTTTTGGGGACGGTTCGAATAAGGGATGGGAATATCTGAGGCATACCAGTAGCTTAGAGATACATTTATGGCGACAAAATATATTTTTATAACGGGAGGGGTAGTATCATCTTTGGGCAAGGGGCTGGCTTCTGCGGCAATAGGGTGCCTCCTGGAGAGTCGCGGATT
Organism: bacterium; assembly: GCA_003230535.1. GTDB lineage: Bacteria > SZUA-182 > SZUA-182 > SZUA-191 > SZUA-191 > SZUA-191. The sequence continues at coordinate 4,980 of QIEW01000466.1, read as the reverse complement.
GCGGATAACTCTGCTGAAGCTTGATCCTTACATTAATATCGATCCGGGCACCATGAGCCCTTACCAGCATGGGGAGGTATATGTAACCGATGACGGGACGGAAACCGATCTGGATCTGGGACACTATGAGCGGTTTACCCATGCTAAGATGACTAAAGTAAATAATATTACCACCGGAAAGATTTATCACTCGGTTATCTCCAAAGAGCGTGCGGGAGAGTATTTAGGTAACACCGTTCAAGTGGTGCCTCATATCACTAATGAGATTAAGGAATCGATACTTCGGTTAGCTGATAACATGGATATAGTTATTGTTGAGATTGGCGGAACAGTCGGCGATATAGAAAGTCTGCCATTCCTCGAGGCCATTCGCCAGTTCAGATATGATGTGGGCAAAGAGAATGTAGCTTACGTCCACCTCACATTGGTTCCTTATATCGCTGCTGCCTGTGAACTTAAGACTAAGCCTACCCAGCATAGCGTAAAGGAACTGATGGAGATTGGAATCCAGCCGGATATCCTGTTGTGCCGGACGGACAGGTTCCTTCCGCCGGAGATTAAAGCCAAAATAGCGCTCTTTTGCAATGTAGCTGAGGAAGCGGTGATTACCGCAAAGGACGTTAAGTCTATTTATCAAGTTCCGATAGTATTCCGTAAGGAGGGCCTGGATCGTATCATCCTTGAAATATTGGGGTTCAGGGAAATAAACCAGAGTGATCTTCGGGAGTGGGAAGAATTGGTTCAGAGGCTGATGCACCCTAATGATACCATAACCATTGCGGTAGTCGGCAAATATACCAGCCTTAAGGATTCCTATAAGAGTTTACATGAGGCCCTTATTCACGGAGGATTAAATTCAGATATTGCCGTAAAACAGAAATGGGTTGATGCCGAAGACATTGAACGTAATGGGGCTGAAGCGCATCTGAAGGGGGTGAATGGCGTTCTCGTTCCCGGTGGCTTTGGAAATCGCGGGATAGAGGGTAAGATCGCCGCCGTTTCTTATGCGCGCACCCAGGGGATTCCCTTCCTGGGTATCTGTCTGGGAATTCAATGTACCGCCGTCGAGTTTGCCAGGAACGTCTGTGGACTGGCTAGGGCCAATAGTCCCGAGTTCGACCCCCACACGCCGCATCCGGTGATTGATCTCCTGCCGGAGCAGCGCGGGTTAAATGATTTGGGAGGGACGATGCGATTAGGAGGGTATCCCTGCCATCTCCTGGAAGGGAGCCGGGCGGCTTCCGCTTATGAAGTGCCCGTCATTTCCGAGCGGCACCGCCACCGGTATGAGTTTAACAACGACTATCGTGAACTTTTCAGTGCCCAGGGACTGGTAGTCTCAGGCGCCTCCCCGGATGGGAAGCTGGTGGAAATAGTGGAGATTCCTCAGCACCCTTGGTTTGTAGCTTGTCAGTTCCACCCGGAGTTCCAATCTACTATCCGGAATCCCAATCCTCTTTTCCGAGATTTTGTGGCTGCTGGTTTGGCCCATAAAAAAGCATCTTTGCCCGCACCGCAAAAACAGCAGTGTTTATTTAATATGCACAGTTATACTCAATAAGTCCATAAACGGTGTCCATAAACGGTGATTTTGTGCAGTCAGGTCCTCAGACCTGACTGCGGTTTTAGCCAGGTGTCAGATTTGAGAATCTGACACCACAAAAAATCCTTGAATTGCTCCTTGCTCCGTAAATCTGTCACTGACAACAAATCACAGTTTGTGAGCTTTTAAAGTATAATAAGTCAGGTTTACGCAAACCTATAATTCTGCCCGTAAAAAATGATTTTAACCACAGAGGTCACAGAGATTTAATAATTTTAGAATTCATTGAAAAATAATTATTTTCCCCTCTGTGCTCTCTGCGTCCTCTGTGGTTAATTATTCCGGGCTTTTTGGTAGATTGCCAATCCTTGCGTAAGGTGAGTTATTTAAGTGAGTTACACAAGAGAACCAGTCCAAGCCATGAGTAAACCGGCGGTGGTATTGTTATCGGGAGGCCTTGATTCTGCTACCACTTTAGCTCAGGCGGCTGCCTGGAGCTATGATTTATATGCTCTGACTATAGCTTACGGCCAGCGCCATCGGGTGGAGTTGGAGGCCGCTGGAGCTGTCGCCGCCCAGCTAAAAGCAAAAGAACATCTGATCTTAGAGGTAGACCTGGGCCGGATAGGCGGCAGTAGCCTTACCAGCCGGAAGCCGATACCGAAGAGGCGTCGCTCGGAGGAGATTGGGCAGGAAATCCCTTCTACTTATGTTCCTGCCCGCAACACCATATTTTTATCGCTGGCTTTGGGTTGGGCGGAGGTATTGGGGGCGGAGGATATTTTTTTTGGAGCTAATATAATTGATTATTCCGGTTATCCGGATTGTCGGCCGGAGTATGTGTCCGCCTTTGAAAAGCTGGCTAACCTGGCAACGGCGGCAGGCGTGGGAGGTAAAGCCCATTATAAAATTCATGCGCCGCTGATTTCCCTTAATAAAAGTCAGATCATAAAGTTGGGAATGAGCTTGGGGGTTGACTATAGCCTTACCCATAGCTGCTATGACCCCTGGGCTGACGGCTCCCCGTGCGGTGATTGTGATGCTTGTATCTTGCGGCGCAAAGGGTTTGCCGAAGCTGGTATTTGCGACCCCAAAATTTCTTGATTTAACTGGATTATTTGTGGATATCTTAATTTAAAAGGAGTTGATAATGTCGATAGATTTCTCCAAATTGGAAGCAATTCTTGCCTCACATCCCCCGGTGTCGGCCTCCCTTATTCCTGTGTTGCAGGGAGTGGAGGAAGAGTTTGGCTATGTATCGGAGGAAGCCTCCAGATACGTTGCTCGTAAGCTTCAGATTAGCCCCAGCAAAGTTTATGGCATATTAACCTTTTATGCCCAGTTCCATCTGCAACCTACGGGTCGGAACATGCTGCGGGTTTGTTGCGGGACCGCCTGCCATGTCCAGGGAGCCGACCGCCTTCTGAATACTATCCGAGATAAGCTCCAGATTAACCATTCCCTGACTACCAGCGACAACAAATTTACCTTGCAAGAGGTCAGATGTGTAGGTTGCTGTAGTCTGGCGCCGGTGTTGATGGTCAATGACGATGTTCATGGAAAGGTAACCACTGATAACCTTGAGGATATTTTGAATAATGTCGAATAGAGCAGAGTTAAATGTAGATAATGGTAATGGCAGTTCAAAAGTCAGCAAGATTTTAGTCGGTATGGGTTCTTGCGGACTGGCTACCGGGGCTGCTCATGTATATGAAGCGCTAGGATGCGAGCTTTCACGGCAAGGGATTTCTGCCCGGCTGGTGCGCACGGGATGCTTCGGAGTTTGTTCTCGGGAAGTGCTGGTGGATATAATTTACCCTGGTCGCACCAGAGTCACTTATGGGGAGGTGACCCCGGATCATATCAGCAGGCTGGTAACGCAGCATGTTGGCCAGGGGCGACTGCTGGAGGGGTTGGCAATGTATCAGCACCCGGGAGACGGGACGGGGGCTCAGCCTTACCCTGACTTGCCTTATCTTCATGACCTGCCGATTTATGCCAAACAGAAGCGTCTGGTGCTCCGGCGTTGCGGCACCATTGATCCTGAAGATATTGCGGAATACTCGGCCTTTAATGGGTATCGCGCCCTACAAAAAGTCCTCGCTCAGATGACCCCCGAACAGGTGATAGAGACGGTGACAACATCCAAACTGCGCGGTCGGGGAGGAGCGGGCTTTCCTACCGGCGTAAAGTGGCGGTTTTGCCGTCAAGCAAAGGGCGAGCATAAATACCTTATCTGTAATGCTGATGAAGGGGATCCAGGGGCTTTTATGGATCGGAGCGTCCTTGAAGGCGACCCGCATGCAGTGCTGGAGGGGATGCTCATCGGGGCCTATGCCATCGGAGCGGACATGGGTTATATCTATGTGCGGGCGGAGTACCCGCTGGCAATAAAGCGACTTAAAATTGCCCTTGCCCAAGCAAAGGAGCGTGGTTTCCTGGGAGAAAATATTTTGGGGAGCGGTTTCTCGTTCGACATCCGGATCAAGGAGGGAGCCGGAGCGTTTGTGTGCGGTGAAGAAACGGCGCTGATAGCTTCTATCGAAGGCGAGCGGGGGATGCCCAGACCCCGGCCGCCATATCCGGTGGTATCAGGGTTATGGGGTAACCCCACCACTATCAATAACGTAGAGACGCTGGCCAATATTTCTTTGATAATTAACCGGGGGGCGGAGTGGTATGCCGGCCTGGGGACTGAAAAGAGCGGCGGGACAAAGATTTTTGCCCTCACCGGTAAGATTAAAAACCCTGGTTTAGTGGAGGTTCCCTTAGGCACTCCCCTGCGGGATGTGATCTATGAGATAGGCGGCGGAGCTCCCAAGAGGATGAAGTTTAAGGCGGCCCAATTAGGCGGTCCGTCAGGCGGTTGTGTGACTGCCCGGCACCTGGACTTACCCATTGACTATGAGACGTTGCAGAGTGTGGGGAGTATTATGGGCTCCGGCGGGATGGTGGTAATTGATGAGCGGAGCTGCATGGTGGATATCGCCCGCTTTTTCATGGAGTTTACCCAGAGTGAATCGTGCGGCAAATGCGCCCCCTGTCGTATCGGCACCAAAAGGATGCTGGAGGCCCTTACCCGCATTACTGAAGGGGAGGGTGAGGAACATGACTTGGAGCTCCTTGAAGAGCTTGGTCAGGAGATAAAGAGGACTTCCCTCTGTGGCTTGGGTCAGACCGCTCCTAATCCGGCTCTCTCGACTTTGCGCTATTTTAGGGAGGAGTATGAAGCCCACATTAGAGATAAAACTTGCTCTGCCAGGGTTTGTAAGGCTCTATATAAGTTCTATGTCGATCCCCAACTATGCACCAAATGCGGTATTTGCTATAAGAAGTCATGCAAGTTTGACGCTATAAAATGGGAAATCAAAACAGTAGCTGAGATTGATCTCCAAAAATGCACCAAATGCGGGGTCTGTATCCAGGAGTGCCCGTTT
>QIEW01000467.1 GCA_003230535.1 bacterium | reverse complement strand
TATTCCCGTTAGATGTGATACTTTAATAGAGTATAGTGAATCAGTAGTGTCCGGTTAGAAAATTGCATAGCGGAAAAATCAGCAATTCCGACAAGTTTAACAGGCACGCATTTGTGTTTTTCCTCTCCCCTGGGGGAGAGGATACAGGTGAGGGGGTCTTTTTATAGTTTTTCCCCTCACTCTAACTCTATCCCCAGAGGGGAGAGAGGCCTTAAAGCAGGCGTTGTAGGGAATAATTTAATTTGACCCAAAAAGGATAATTTTGGGACAGGCTGGAATTGGAGAAGACAGAGTTGTACATTTTCTTGCTGCATGTTGATGCAGAAGGGCGATGGTTAGGGGGGCAGGTTTAGATTCTTTTTATTTCAGTTTGTGTTTTTTGAGTAGTCGATAGGATCTCCCTTCAAATGTAATAAACCTTCCGTTAAAGCTCAGTCTGTCAAGTATCGCCGAGGCTGCCGCTCCGCTGAAGATGGAGCCCCAGTCCTTGGGAGCAAGATTTGTGGTGACGATGGTGGGGAGTATTTCAGATCTTTTGGAGATGATCTGGAAGATGCTGTCGGTATCGTCCTTTTTGTGATAGGTGTATCCGAGTTCGTCGATGCAGAGCACCCTCATCTTCGCGTAATAGTCGATCTTGGTGGCGGGATTCAGGGTCTTATGTATCTTTGAGGTAAGATCAAAGGCGGTAATGCGGGTGGTTGAAAACCCGGCTAATATGGCTTCGTAGCAGAGAGCCGATGCTATGTGGGATTTCCCGAGGCCGGTGTCCCCTATAAGGACCAGATTGGAGGCGCCCTCCACCCAGGATGAGCGGGCAAAGGAGAGGATGTCTTCTTTGGCGAGCTTCGGGTTAAAGTGCCAGTCGAACTGTTCAAAGGTCTTTACCTGCTTGATGCCCGAGATTCTGAGCAGCCTTTTGATCTTGTGCTGTCTTTGATACTGCCTTTCAGATTCAAGGAATTTCAGGATGATCTTGCGTTCGTCCGCTGTTATCTCGCCGGCCGGGGTTTTGAGTTTCAGGTCATTCAGTAGTGTTTCAATCTCATTCTGGTTCGTCATCGTATTCCTCTAACTTCCTGGCTTTGTAAGTGATATTTAAAAGTTGGCTGTTTTGGGGTAAAACCGTATCCATTTTCTCTTGCGGCTCCAGATTAAGATAGGACAGGTATGTTCTTAAGCGGGGTGATTTGCGCCGCATACATTCGCAGGCGGCACTTATCAGCATGCCCCTGCTGTGGCTTTTGAGCAGTTTAAATATCTCATAGGCCGTCTTGGCGGGGTCCTCCCCCAATCCCTGATTTTTCAGGAGGAAGTCGGCTATAGCCGGGTGCATGTTCTTTATTACCGCGTGGATGCGCTGCGTCTTGGCCTTGCTGGAGAGGCGTAAGTAGCTGCGGTGCAGCGGGTTGATGATCGCTTTATGCCTTTCGAATGATCTGGGATGCGAGGCCATTTCTTTATCGCCATCGTAAATTTTTATCGTAGTCGGTGAGGAGTGGATAGAAAGAGATTTGCCGGTCAGATAGTCGGGGACGGAATAGCTGTTGGTGTCGAAGGTCATCATGGCTGTTTTGGAGGTCTTGACCGGCGGGTGGATAGAAACGTTGTTCCAGGCTATGCGGGGCAAAGGCTTTAGCCTTTCCTCGGAGAGCATATCGAGCGGCCTTTTCCCCGTGGCCCGGTGAATAGTGCGGTTCTTATCGTGTACCCATTGGTGCAGGCCCCGGTTCAGGGCGCCCAGCGAACAGTACCCGGCTATATTATTAAAGAAAGTGCCCCTCATGGTGCGGATTACCCTTTCCACCCGTCCCTTTTCATTGCCGCAGGCGGGATTACAAAGATGTATCTCAAAGCCGTAATGGCGGCAAAAAGCTAAAAAGCGGGGGTTATATTCAAGCTCGGGTTTGCGCCTTAACACCACCGATTTCAGGTTATCGTAGCGCAAGCCGTGCGGGTATCCCTTGATGGCGGAAAAGGCCATAAGGTGCCCTTCAATAAAGAACTCGAAGGACGAGCGGGGAAATAAGCGGGCGAACAGGAAACGGGAGTAGCTCAATATCAGCGCAAAGCAGCAAAGCTTTCCCAGGCCGGGGTGATTGATAAAACACCAGTCCACTTGACCCTCTTCGCCCGGCAGAAAATCAAGCTGATGATAAACCTTTTCTTTTTTTCTCCTGAACTGCCTTGTATACTGCGCTACCCGGGGATAACTCACCTGGACTCCTCTTTCTTTTAACCACAGGTAAACCTGCAGGGCCTTCAGGGAGGGATACTGGGAAAACCAGTTCAGTATCAGAGGGCGGTAGCCGTCCAGGAGGCTGCCCCGGATTTGCCGCTCGTTTTTCTTGGCGGATCCTCGATAAATCCTTGAGGCGCGCTTTCTGGAAATTCCCGTCAGGTCTTCGATCTGGTAAAAGCTCAATTTCTTTACCTCCCTCAGGTAGAGTATCCTCTCTTTCAGAGTCTCCATTGTTCTCCCTCCAGTTTGATGGTTTTTACCCGCCAGTATGGGGGCCGGTAATCGATAAGTCCCTCTCTTATCAACTCCAGGCGGGCCTCAGGCAGCGCTTGCCCCTCCAGGCGCAGGATGCCCCTGACGGTGACATCGGCATAGAAACTTCTGCCGGATCTGTCACCGACAAGCGCCAAAAAGAGGTATAAAATCATCGATTCGTGGCTGATCCGATTAAAGTAGCCGCCGTGCAGGAGTTGATGGTCTATTATGGAATAACTCTTGGCCCGTCTCATCATGGACCGAATTTTACCTAAGGGGGAGACGGATGGCTATCTCGTCTTGTATCTTGCATCCTGTCACCGCTGACGAAAAACCCGCACCCGCACTGGCGAACAAACCTTATCTCGTCTTGTATCTCGCCCTTGAACCATCTGACCGGCACCACCAAACGCAGCGTCAGCAGCGGCTTTGGCGGGGGCATCTCGTCTTGTATCTCAGCCCGCCTCCCGGCCCGCCAGCGCCTCTGGTAATCGGGATTCTGCTGCCGCCACTCCTTCAAATACTCATAGCGGCCCTCAAAATACCCCGGATTCGCCTCAACCCACCTGCGCTGACTCTCCTTTTTGCGCTTGCGCCGGCACTCTAGCTTTTTACAACTCTTCTGCCTGTCGCCTACTCGCCTGTCGGGCACAAAATAACGGCCGCAATAGACACACCTCTTCTGTTGATATTTTGATCTGCTTTCCATACCGGCATTCTACGCCGGATGATTGAATGGTACGCAATTAAATGGGGAATTAAATCCAGGGAATAAAAAACATTGAGGGGAAAATAGCGGGGATGAATGAAGTGCCTTATGGAAATGCCGTTTTTGTGGAAAACTTTTTAAAAACCAAAAAAGTTTACACACAAAAACTTGGATAACTCTCCATTTCATTCCGAGTTACC
>QIEW01000256.1 GCA_003230535.1 bacterium | reverse complement strand
ATATACTTTTCTATGGCGGAGAGGAGCGGGAGATCAGAGTAGTGATCGATTATGAAGCTTTATCCGCCCGGGGAATTAGCATCCCCCAGTTGCGAACTGCTCTGGCCCGGGAAAATTTGAATGTGCGGGGCGGACATCTGGATGAAGGCAAACGCCGCTATTTCGTGCGCACAGTGGGTTTGTTTTCCAACCTCCAGGACATAGAGTCGGTCATTGTTCATAAGGATGCCCAAGGAACGGTCTATATTCGGGATATCGCCCAGGTGATAGATACTTTTGAAGATCCCCATTCGATAGTAAGAATTTTTGAAGAACCCACCTTGGCGCTGGGAGTACTTAAAAAAAGCGGAGCCAATTCACTGGAGGTGATCGGGAAGGTAAAACAGGAGGTGGAACGCATAAGCGATGAGGCCGCCCATACCGGCCTGAGCATACAAGTTGTCCACGATGATTCGGAATATATTTGGGACTCTATCTACTTCGTGCTGGATAACCTGAAATGGGGCTCAATCTTAGCTATCGCGGTACTTATCTTCTTCTTAAAGGACATTCCCTCCACCCTCATAGTCGGTCTCTCCATTCCGATCTCAGTAGTCGGCACCTTTATTGTGCTGCTGGCTATGGGGCGTTCGATAAACATTATCTCTCTGGCCGGATTAGCCTTCTCGGTCGGTATGGTGGTGGATAATGCGGTCATCGTGCTGGAGAATATTTTCCGGCACCTCACCGACATGGGAAAAGCAAGTTTCCAGGCCGCATACGAGGGCGCACAGGAAGTATGGGGAGCTATGCTGGCCTCCACCCTTACCACCCTGGCGGTTTTTTTACCTATTATCTTTATAAAAGAGGAAGCCGGACAGCTTTTTAAAGATATAGGGATCGCGGTCTCCTCCTCAGTGGCGCTCTCGCTCCTGGTTTCCATTACGGTAATTCCGATGCTGGCCGCCCGCTGGCTCAAGCCTCACGGGGAAAACTCCAGGCGTGAGCGGATTTGGGATAAGCTGATGCTGACCTGGTTGGGCGAAACTGTCTCACGGTTTTTCCTGTGGGCGGTGAGATTTATTACCAAAAACCTAAGCCGGAAAATTGCCTTTATCCTAATCATGTTTGCCTTGTTTTGGTGGACCTTGGGATTTCTCCCGAAACGAGAGTATCTTCCCACCGGGAACCGTAATTTTATTCTGGTGCTCCTAAAGCCGCAGGTGGGCGCCAACCTGGAGCAGAGGGAGCATCTTACGGGATTGGTGCGCAAACGCGTCCGGCAGCTGCCGGAGATGGAGCGGATGTTCAGCGTGGCCAGCCAGGAGTTTAATGTGATAGGTGTGATCTGTAAGCCGGAGTATTCGCTGATGGCAAACCAGATTGCTAATAAAATCAGTGGAATGGTAAGTGGAATACCGGGATTTAAATACCTGTTTGCTACGCAAGTCAGCTTATTTGGCCGCCGGCTCGGTAAAAGCATCGACATTGAGGTTCGGGGCCAGGATTTTGCGCTTATCGAGCAATATGCCGCCGAAGTCCAACAGGCTGTAGGGAAGCTCCCCGGAGTGGCCCTGGCGCGTTCGGACCATGAAGAAGGGCAGCCGGAACTACGGGTTCATATAGACCGCGAACGGGCGGCGGATTTGGGATTATCGGTCATGGAGGTGGCGGAGGTAATCGAAACCATGGTCGCCGGGAAAAAGGCCACCTTATACAAGATAGGCGGGAAGGAATACGATATTGTAATCCGGGGGCCCAAAGGCGAGTTGGCTACCGAAGAGGCCTTCCGGAATATGACCGTCTTTGCTCCGGATGTTGGTAAGGTAAACCTGAGCGATATCGCCCAGGTGAGATTAAGCACCGGCCCGACAACTATTCAGCATGTCGAGACAGACCGGGCGATAACCCTTACGGTGAATATGAAAGAAGAAGTGGCCTTAGAGAAGATGATGGAGGAGATAGAAACTAAAGTCCTCCGCCCTATGCGTCGGGAGGTGCCTTACGGCTATATCTTGCAGATGTCGGGTTCTGCCAGCGACCTGGATGTAACCACCAAAGCCTTGCAGAATTCCTTCCTGTTTGCTTTGATTATCGTCTATCTTCTGATGAGCTCATTATTCGAATCCTTTGTCTATCCCTTTATTATATTGTTTTCTGTGCCGCTGGCCATCTCAGGGGCCATTTTCGGGGTGCTTTGGGCAGGGGCGGAGCTGAATGTCCTGACCATGTTGGGGTTTATTATCCTGATCGGAATTGTAGTTAACGACTCTATCTTAGTCGTTCACCAGGCCCTGAACCATATCCGTAACGAGGGCTATGAGCCGCAGGCGGCAATTGTAGAATCCTGCCGCAACCGAATGCGGCCGGTGTTTATGACATCCATCACCACCGTCCTGGGCATGCTCCCGCTCACCGTCCGGGGCGGCGCCGGTTCCGAGCTGTACTCCGGTTTGGGGGCGGCTATCGTGGGCGGACTGTCTTTTGCGACCGTCTTTACACTAATCCTGGTCCCGGTAGTCTTCTCACTCTTTGTGGATATCGCCGTCCGCTTTGGGAAAAAGTCTTTTTAAAGCAGCTATGCCTCCGGTCAAGACACTGATGCTGGAGTTTTCTGTTTGGTCATTTGTCTGAACTATAATTGGTTGATAGATTGGCATTTTTTGGCATAGATAGTGTAGGAATAGATTATTTTTGAAGATAGCGCCCAGCAAGATCGAGGGGGAGTTGTTTAGCCGTATCGATCAATTGATGGATCTTTCCCCCGGGGAGATCTGCTGCAACACCACCAACTTTTGAGTCACGGACTCTTATACCTACATTGAGGAACCGAAGCGTTCGGGCTTGGCCAATACTTGCCACAGTGAGGACTCCAAGCATCATCTGAGGGTCGAATACATCAAGCGTCCATACAAAGACAAGGTCTACTCCTATCCTTTCCTGGTCAGCTCTTACCGGGACAAAAATGGGAGGCCGCAAAGAAAAAATACATCAAAGCCTCTCCCATCTGCCCGATCATGCGGCAGGCGCTCTGGAGCGAGCCCTGCGTGATGGGACGCAGCCCGAGTATGTCGATATCAATGCCATCGTCTTCGAGGAGGCCGTAGATTTCGGGGCCGCCTGGGCCGCTTGCCGTGTGGCTGGCGACCTGGGAATTCTCGATCAACTGGAACAACTCCCCGAGGCCCATCGGCTTCCCATCCAGGCCATGATCATCGACCGGGTTATCAATCCCAGGCCCCTTCCGCGGTGGTATCAGGCCCTCGAGTCTCTGGCTGACCACCAGAAAGCCATCCGGAATGGGTTATTTCAGGGGGGCTCAAAACGCATTTTTCTCTACGATATCACTTCCACTTATTTTGAGGATAAATGCTGTCCCCTGGCGGCGTTTGGCTACAACAGGGATGGGAAGAAGGGGAAGCGGCAAA
>QIEW01000297.1 GCA_003230535.1 bacterium | reverse complement strand
ATAATCGTCCCTGACAGGAATGGATCAACTCTTCAAGGGAACTCCTCGTATCAACCGCTGAAGCCGGAAAAACAAAGAGAGCCTGATAAACTCCGGTTAGACCTGATAAAGCTATTCCTTCTTGGCGTCGCAGTCGGTCTTTTAATTTGCCTAAGGAGGGGTTTTGGAAGCTGACTGACCACAGCTTTAGCTTGCGCCCGACCACATTGTTGAACACATCTGATAGCTGAGCGGCGTTCTCAAATGATGCGGCGACCACCATTAATGGTTTTGCCGGCATAACTTTCAGACAGATTTCGGTGATCAGACCGGTAAGACCCTCTACATCCCTTACCAGATCCAACTCCCCAGCGCCGTAAGCAACAATTTTGCCGTCCGGCTGCACCACTTTGGCGCTCACTACATTATCGCCAAACCAACCATAAGCGTAACTCCCGAAGCCGCTCCCTCCCTGAGCCAGCCATCCACCAACCGTCGAGGAGGGAGCGCTGCCGGGATAAAGGCGTAAAGCCAAACCCTTTAAGGCCAACTCCTTCTCCAAATCCAACCAGACCACTCCCGGCTCTACCGTAGCCGTGAGGCGCTCAGGATCAATCTCCAATATCCTGTTCATCCGTGAACAATCCACCACCAGTCCCCCATATCTGGGAATAGCTCCCCCGTAGCCCGATGTTCCCTTGCCGCGGGGAGTGAGGGGGATATGGCGCTGACTGGCCAGCCGCAATAGAAATATCAATTCCTCTTCCTTTTGAGGCTGGACTATTCCCTCGGCCATACATCGGCTGACAAGTGGTTTAATCAATACTGGAAGGGAGCCAAGGTCATGACTGTAGAGCAGGCGTTCCGCTCTGCTAAAACTGACCCGCTCCGGAAATTTCGCCTGAAGGATTTTTTTTACTTGGCTGGATATAGTCTGGAAAGAACTGGCCATTATTATTTTTATAAATTTATATTTTTAGCGGATAGTATCCGCCGCCATTTTTTACTTCAATTAGGTTTGGCGCCTATATGTAAGGCGGCAATACCGGTAGTTAAATTATAATATTTCACTTTAACAAAACCCATTTCTTCCAATATTTTTTTGAATTTTTCTTGATCCGGAAACAGCCTGATTGATTTTGGCAAATAAAAGTAACCGTTCATACTATCATTAGCCAAAACTTTTCCCATTCGGGGCATGATATTCAGCGAATAATAATCATACAGCTTACGGATAACAGCTGAAGTCGGCTGTGAAAATTCAAGGCAGGCAAAACGTCCCCCAGGTTTCAAAACCCTTAACACCTCGGAGATGGCACAATTCAAACGGACTACATTTCTGATGCCAAATCCTACAGTGACTGCCTCAAACTCCTCATCAGGTAACTCCAGCGTCTCAACGTTCCCAAAAATCAGGTCAATATTATCAAGCCGGGCCTGGTTAACCTTCTGTTTCCCTATGGCCAGCATATCCTTCGAAAAGTCGACTCCGGTCACCTTGCCGGAAGGACCCACCTTGCCGGCCAAGCGAATGGCGATATCCGCGGTGCCGGTACAAATATCCAATGCTTTTTGACCGGGCTTTATCCCCGTCTTGGCCACGGTAAGTCTCTTCCACAGATGATGAATACCGACGCTCAAAACCGAGTTCATAAAATCATAACGTTTGGCTACAGCATTGAACATCGATTGCACATATGCCCGCTTGTCCTCGCCGGTATCAAACAGTTCTTTGACAATCACGTAATCGTCAAAATCTACTTGCCCCATTTTTATTCTCCTTTAGATAGGTTTTTAACCAGGCTCCGGCTGGCGCCTACGCCCAGACGAGTCGGCCTGATATCCTGGTCAAGCCAGGAATGACAAAGGGCATATGTCCTTAAGTGAACTGCATTGCCCTTAACCCGGATTATTCATAAATCCACGGTAAACATTGATGATGTTATTTGAATACAACTATTTACAAAATAACGGTCAAAAACAAAATGGCTCATACAAATCACCGAAAACTCCCGCCATGGAAGCGACCAACGGGAGCGTGTTTATGATCCCGAATTATTCGGGTTAAGATAATATTTTTCACTCTTTTAATTAAATCGATATTGGGATACCAATGATGCGCTGCATGTTTGTCGTCCCCCGGTTTATGATCCAGCACCTCTGGGCTGGCAAATGTCGCCTTAATCTCATCTGATAAGTATTCACCGAGTGGGGTAAACTTGTATTTAGTTTGCGTCTCGGACAGGAAATCATTTTTTATCAGATTGTTAACTATCAAGTTTATTTCTTGGCACGTTTCTACGGATACCCCCTCCTGAAGGGTCTGAACCTGTGATTTATCCAGGGAACCATAATTCAGAGCATACTGGATATGTCGTCGGCAGGTTTCGTCTTTGCCCAGTGCGGCGACCCTTTCTATCGGCAGAATTCCCGCTAAAACCTTATCCTGATAATCACTTATGGAGAAGGTCTTGTACATTACCAGGTTTTGGGGCGTATTATCATGGAAAATCCAGCTATATGTTCCCGGCCCCAAGCCTAACAAAACGGTTTCCGCAGAACTCCATTTTTGCTTCTGGTGAGAAAACAATACATTGATGTCGGTATACATATGGAGAAGTTCCTTGTGGTATCCATGCTGTTTTAGCTGCATATCTATTAAGGTCTGGAGGCGGATATTCTCTATCCAATTCGGATAGAAGACAGGGCTGGCCTGATAACGATGGAACTCCACCGACCCTTTCTTTATCTCGCAGAAATGTTTGGTAATGCTGGTCGGTCTAAAGGCCAGGAGAGCCTGGAGCGTCTCATACATGGTCGATATGGACTGAAACGGGAGGCCGCCAAAAATGATGTCAAAATTTATCTTATTGAAATCATGCTTTGTAATCAACCCTAAAAGGGATAGCGCCTCCTGTTTTGTATGGCCGCGGTTTATTGCTGTCAGCACATCATCATCTAGTGACTGGATGCCGACGCTGACCCTGTTGATCCCCAGCTTAGAAACTGTTTTTAGGTAATCATCCACCCGGCGGTTATTTATTATTTCAGGGTGGAACTCCATAGTTACTTCCGCTTTAGGTTGCACCCTGAACGATTTGTTTATGAACCCGAGAATCCTTTCAACTTGGTTTTCGGTCAACAGACTGGGGGTGCCCCCGCCAATATAGACCGAACGTACGATAACGGGTTTTGCCGTTCCTAACATACTCCTGTATAGTTCCAGTTCTCTTCCAAGCAATGCTATGTAAGTGTCGGGGACGCTTTTTCGGGAGGCGGAAAAGTAGTTACAATAGGTGCATCTGCGGCTGCAATATGGTATATGAACATATAACGTTACGCCCAGGTCCGCCCGCAGGCTGGAGAGAGCCTGTTCCCAGGCGGAATAGATCTCCGGCGTTACCGGTGATGCGGTGGTTATCGGCGGATAATTTATC
>QIEW01000284.1 GCA_003230535.1 bacterium | reverse complement strand
AAAACCTATGGATTCCCGCTTTCGCGGGATTGACACAAAATGATTATTCCTAACGTTTACAGGCCAATTTGGCTTAAGTGAACCGTATTGCCCTTAAACCCGCCCGCAGGGCACTTTATTTATAACTTATATTTATTTATCTTCCCCAGATATTTATCGTAAAATCACGCTCGTATTTTTTAGGTCTATTTGAAAAAAACTTGGGCGACATTTGTAGCCAGTCCCGCCGGTATCTGAGGGAATATTCCGAAAACCAGTGTTCCCATGGCTGCCAGCAGGAGACCGAACTTCATCCATGGACCGGGATCATCGTTCCCTAAAGTATTGAACTCCTCTTGTCCGCCATGTCCGCCTGATGAGTGACCTCCGCCATGAGCATCATGCCCTCCCGCCCTTTGGGGGAACCACGCTCCATAGACAATGGGCCCGTAATACATTAGGTTCATTAAGCTGGATAAGATCAGCGTCCCCACTACGAGCAACCCCACCCACATGGGATAGGAACCGACCCGGGCTACCTGGATGGCGCCAATCGCCAACATCCATTTGCTGATAAAGCCGACGAAAGGCGGGAAACCGATCATAGACAGGGCCGCCATGGTGAAGCAAATCATTGTAATCGGCATCCGGTAACCTATTCCTTTGAGGTCATCCAACTGACGCAACCCGGTTTTATGGATAATGGCGCCGGCCGCCAAAAAGAGGGTGCCTTTGGTAAAAGAGTGGTTAAAGATATGGATAGCTGCGCCGGCGGTGCTGGTAGGGGAGAGGAGAGCCGTCCCCAACATAATATAGCCCATCTGGGCGATACTGGAATAGGCCAGCAGGCGCTTAATCTCTTTCTGCTTCATGGCCATGGCCGAGCCTAAGATGGTATTGAGAATGCCAATTCCAAGCACAACGATAATTACCGCGTGATGCCGGATGGCTTCTATCCCGACAATATTGTAAGTGACCCGGATGATACCATAGGCCCCCGCCTTGATCATGACCCCTGAAAGCAATGCGCTGGCCGGGGAAGGCGCCACCGGGTGAGCATCCGGCAGCCAGACATGTACCGGGAAGATACCCGCCTTCACGCCGAACCCGAATAAGAATGCCAAATAGACCAGCGGCATATAGGGGCTCCCGCTGAGAGCATTTCCCTTAGTCAACTCCAATAAGCTGCTGGTGCCGGCAATACCTACCGTCACGATGATAGCCACCAAGAGAAGCAGACCGCCGCAGACTCCCATAAACAGGTATTTTATACCGGCTTTCAAGGCTTCATTAGTCTCCTCGTGGATTACCATTACATAGGAGGCGACGGTGAGAACCTCGAAGAAGATGTAAAGGGTAAACAGGTTGCTGGTAAATACCACCCCGATCATCCCGCACAATGACGCCAAAGAAAAGAAGTTGTACCGGCGTTGGGCATGTTCATGGGACATGTAATTTACCGAGTAAATTGTCGTCAGCATCCAGACTGCACTGGAGGCCAGACCCGCTAAAAGGCTCAAGGAGTCTGCCATAAATCCCAAGTCAAAATTAAGGCCGGTATCAATATTATATATCAGGGTATGCCCCGCACTCACTTGGGGATACATGGCGGCTATTACCAAAAAGGTTAATACCGCCACAGCAACGGAGAACCTGGCGCTTCCTTTGTCATTGAAAACTCCTGAGAGTCCGGCCCCAATAGCGGGAACAATTACAGCCAAAAGCGGCAAGATACTGTTTATCATACTATCTCCTTTTTGCCAAATGCCTAGCCCATGAGCCAGTTTAGAGCGGTTTCAGCCATCCGGTGAGGGACAAACCCCCATATGCCAAAGATGAACGCCAATACGGTGACAATTACTGTAGGAATTACCATGCTCCAGGGAGCCTCCTTGGTCCTCTCTTGCGGGAAGGAAAAAGCGCCTGCCTGGGGTTCGTGAAAGAAGGCCGAATATGCCGGTACACCTAAAAACCCTAGTTCCATCAGCGAGCTTATAATAAGTACCCATATATAGACAGGCTTTCCTATACTCCAATAACCTTGGAGGATATACCATTTACTGACCCAGCCACACATGGGAGGCAGCCCTATAATCCCTACTGCCGCCGCGGCAAAACAAGCGGCGGTAATGGGCATGTATCTCCCGATGCCGCGAATCTTCGCTACGTATTTGTTACCGCTTTGAGTAATAAATGAACCGGCGCAATAGAACAGGGCAATCTTCATAAAGGCATGGTAATGGATATGGAGGATACCTCCCAGCATCCCGACGGCATGGAAAGATACCAAGCCAAGGAGCATATAACTGAGCTGGTTCATTGTGGACATGGCCAGCATGCGCTTTATTTCCCGTTGCCGTAAGCCCAATACCGCTGCCCACAGAATAGTAATGGCGGCGATTACGGCAATAACATCCCCGAAACCCATCGATTGATAGAGTTTAAATCCGAATACGTTGCCAATGGTCCTGAAGAAGCCGAACACACCTACGTTGACTACCGCCACAGCATGCAGCACTGCGCTGATGGGCGTCGGAGCGATCATGGCCTCCGGCAGCCAGGCGTAAAGCGGGACCAGGGAAGCCTTGAACCCGAAACCAAAGGTAAATAAAATAAACAATATAGTCAGTATGAATTTACTTTGCTGCGCTAATGCCGGAATACCTCCCACCATAAACTCCACCGTTCCGGTAAGATTGTAGACCATGACAATCCCGGCCAGCACAGCCGCCCCCCCGCTCAAGAGATAGATTCCATACATTATCCCAGCCTCGTATGCCTTGGGGGTCTCCTCATGGATTACCAACGGATAGACCGCTACCGTGAGGATTTCAAAGAAGATAAAGAAGGTGATCAGATTGCTGGCGAACACGATCCCCATAGCCGCAGTCAGGTTCAGCGTAAGGGCGCCGTAATAGCGGGTTTGGGCATGTTCGTGCGCCATATACCCAAAAGAGTAGATATCGGTCATTATCCACAAAAACGTCATGGACAGGGCCAGATAAACCGCCAGGGGATCAGCCTTGAACTTCAACATGAAGTAAGGGAAATCCACCAGATTAAGCTCCAGTATATTCCCCTGAAGGACTTGTAGGGCAAGATAGGACACTAAGCCAAAACATATGATGCTGGGGATAATAGCCAAGGCGTTCCGTAAAGGTTTTGCCCTGTCCCCCACCAACGCAATCAGTAACACAAAAATAACAGGTAAAAATACTATAGTAAATAGGACCAAAGAGTTGCCTCCTAGCTTTCCCGGTTATGGGTTACTTGCCCATCGAGCTGATTTTTTCTCCCCTCGCCGCAGTTCCGGAAAAGCCACATTTTCCTGTTGTCCAGCTAAATTCCTGTTTCTCCCTCCCTCTAGCTACCTTTTCATGAGGGAGAGTTTATCTATCTGAATAAGCCCCCGGTTGCGATAGAGCACCACTACCAGCGCCAATCCAACCACTGCTTCAGCAGCAGCGATGGTGATGGTAAAGAGAACCAGGATTTGGCCTTCCAGATTCCCTAAGTAGCTTGAAAAAGCCACCAGATTGAGATTGGCGGCATTCAACATCAACTCCAGACACAAGAACACCATGATTAAGTTCCGCCGGATGCAGACCCCTACTAAACCAATTACAAACAATAGCGCCGCTACGAATAGAGAAGCCGGCAATGGTATCATAAATTACCTTAACCTTGAGTTAATATGCCTAAACACAACTGGTACGGTCGTCATTTTGAGAAACTGCTAATTCCTTGTGCCGTCAGGTCCTCAGACCTGACGGCTAATCAGGGTGTCAGATTTGAGAATCTGACACCACAACTCATCACTTTTATAGATGTTTCAGCCTGTCCCCAGGCCGAAACCAAAGCAGGGGGCCACTCAAGGTGCGCTAAGTTCTACGGTCGTCATTGGGGGGGCTACGGCTCCTTTCTTAAAGCCAAAACTACCGCTCCAATGATAGCTACCAGCAGTATCAGGGAAACCACCTCAAACGGGAAGATATACTTCGTATAAAGCGCCGTGCCGATTGCTCGGGAATTATAACCCCAGGAGATAGCCTCCCTGGCCGCTGTTTCTCCCGCCCCCGCCAACCGCTTTGCTTGAGGCGCCACCACAAAACCTAACGCTGCAAATATCAGCAGCCCAATTCCAATCGCCCATCCTTTTTGCTTATGGAACTGCCTGATAACCTTGGCTTCCTTGATGTTTATCAGCATCATGGCAAAGGCATACAAAATTACGATGGCGCCGGTATAAACCAACACCTGCATGGCAGCTAAAAACTCCGCTCCTAAAATTATGAACAGAGCGGCAGTGCTAAAGAAGGTTAACACCAGCCACAGGATAGCATGGATGTAATCCTTGGATGATACCACCCGGATAGCCGCTATAATCGCTATCACCGAGAAAAATCCAAATAACAGATAAACCAATGTCTCAATACTCCTTAACTAACTTTGGGATTGAGAATAGCAAGTATTAAGAATGATAATAAAATAATGTTTGTATTTTTTCCCGAATAATTCGGGTTAGATAAAGTTGCTTGTAATTACCCTGTTAATCTATATCATGTGGATAAATATAGCTCCATTTCACAAAACATACCCCAGACTTCCGCCGAGACATATATATAAATCTCTCAGCCAGACAGCAGGAAATCTGGGGTATGGTTTTTCAAGACCCATTAATCAGGATTACAGCTTGGCTCCAAACTCCCACACAAACTTCATTATATCCACAAACTTATTATCCATTTGCCGGAGCAGTTTGC
>QIEW01000282.1 GCA_003230535.1 bacterium | reverse complement strand
ACTAATTATGAACAGGATATTGTTATGGCTGTTGCAAAACTAGAAAAGATCAGCATCCTGGCTCACAAAGATCTCCAAGAGGTCCTTTTGACAGAGTTGCAGAAGGCAGGATGTATTCATATTACCGATTTTCAGCAGTTGCCATATGCCCAAGAGTGGGGTTTGGAGGGTGTTCCCGGTCTTTCCGCTGACGATAATATCCTGAGTAAGCTGGAGTTTACCTTAAAATTCTTAGCTCCTTATGAAGCCCCTCTGGAGGGTTTAGATAAATTAATTCCCCAAAAGCCTTTGGTTTCCCAAAGCAAACTACGGGAAATAGGTGAAAAGCTTCCTGTAAAAGAGCTTTATCAGGAGTGTAAGCAGTTGGATGAGGAGATGGGCGAGCTAAGATTACGTCAGGCTTATCTTACTGCGGAAATAGGCGTGCTTACACCCTGGATAAAACTGTCTTGTCCGCTCCGGGATATAAGCCCTACCAAGACTGCACAAGTCATGATGATTAAGCTGCCGGTGGAGAATCAGGCCGAGTTTGAGAGCGCCTTTTCTGAAGCGGCGGAAGGGGAAGGAGAAATAGCCGGTATCTCCCGGGAAGGCGAGTTGGCTTACGCCGTATCGCTCTTTCCGAAAACTAAGGAACAGGAAATCCTCTCCCTTTGCTCCCAGTATAATGTAGAGCAGGTGAATCTTCCCCACCTTTCCGGAACGCCGGGGGAGGAGCGCGATCGTTACCAACAGGAGCTTAAGGCGGTAGAGAAAAGTTTACAGGAAAAAGACGCCGCCGCCGGGGAACTGTCAAAAAAGCGGCCTGACCTTGCTTTGGCGTACGATTATTTCTTAAATATTGAGGAAAGAAAGAATGCCTTAAAATATCTGGGGGCTACCTCTCGAACTTGTTACCTGGAGGGCTGGATAAGAAAATCAAAAAGCCAGCAGCTTAAGGGACGTTTAGAGAAAGAACATCCCGAGATGGAAGTAACCTTAACGCCGCCCGGGGAAGATGAAGACCCCCCCGTAGATTTGATTAACAACAATGCCGTCAGACCGTTTGAGGCGGTCACCAATCTTTATGGTCTGCCTGGTTTTAATGCTTTGGATCCTACCCCTGCTTTGGCGCCGTTCTTCTTCCTTTTCTTTGGTCTGTGCCTGGGAGATGTGGGTTATGGGCTGCTTATTGTGTTGATATCCTGGCTTGGTTTGAAATATATGTCCTTAAAGGACAACAGTAAAAAAATGATGCGCATGTTCCTCTACTGCGGGATATCTACCGCGGTTGCCGGTGTCCTTTTCGGGGCTTGGTTTGGGGATTTCTTCGATGTGCTGCCGTTTGCGGGCCCCAAAGCTTTGAAGGATACGTTGATGGTTTTCGACCCGATAGCCCAGCCGGTACCTTTTTTAGGTTTTACCATAGGTCTTGGGTTTATTCAGGTATGCACGGGAATAGTCCTCAGTTTTTACGACAACTGGCGATGTGGCGAGCGGCTGGAGGCCGTTTGGCACCAGGGGGGCTGGTTATTGCTGCTTTTGGGAGTGGGGTTATGGGCCTTGGTGAAGGTAGAAATAATTCCCCTAACCTACAATCAATCGATTGAATGGCTGATTTGGGGTAGCGCCGGGGCGTTGTTTCTCTACGGCGGCCGCGGAAAGCATATTCTGCTGAAACCTTTCACCGGTTTATTGGAACTGTATGATATTATCAGCTATCTGGCCGATATGCTCTCTTACTCGCGTATTTTAGCCCTGGCCCTGGCGACCACGATCATTGCCATGGTGATTAATCAAATTTGTGTCTTAATGCTGGGAATACCCTACTACCTAGGGTATATCCTGGTTCCTGTGTTGTGGGTGGCGGCTCATATTTTCAATTTCGCCATCAACGGATTAGGCGCCTTTGTACATACTGCGCGTCTGCAATTTGTCGAGTTTTTCCCGAAATTTTTTAAAGGCGGCGGGCGAACCTTTACGCCTTTTCAATGGGAAAGTAAATATAGTATCATTAAGTCGGAGTAGGGGCGGAATAATTGGAGACCTAGGCTACGAGGCGGGTCTTTTTTAGCCCCTAAAATGTAACTTAGGGAGGAAAAATGTTATTAAGGAAGGAGGAACTATGAATTGGGGGTTGGTTCCCGCTATTATTGGTGCAGCGCTGGCGGTTGGTCTGTCAGGTTTTGGTTCGGCAATGGGTATTAGCTATCCGGCCCAGGCGGCTAATGGGGTATTAGCAGAGGACCCCGAAAAATTTGGCAGCCTGCTGATGCTGATAGTGCTGCCGGGGACACAGGGGTTTTATGGATTTGTAGCCGCGTTTTTTGTGATGGTAAAGTTGGGATTCTTTGGTGGAGGAGCACAAGTGGTTCCCACTTTGTCGCAGGGATTTCAGATTTTGGGGGCTTGTCTCCCCATAGCTGGAGGCGGCTGGATATCGGCCATATTTCAAGGCCGGGTGTCCGCGGCCGGCGTAGGATTGGTGGCTAAGCGGCCTAAGGAGTTCATGAAGTCGGTCATTTTTTCTGCTCTGGTGGAAACTTATGCTATCCTGGGGTTGCTGGCTACTATTCTTATCCTGATGGGAATTAAAATGTAAGATGGCAATAAATGAGGTTCACAAGCGGCGCAGAAATTTTGCGCCCCAAACAAAAATATTCTATGGCACTACCGAAAATTATTGATCGAATAAAAAAGGAAGCGGAGGAAAAAACCGGCGAGATTATAGCCCAGGCGGAAGTTCAAGCCAGAGAATTTCAAGAGAAGTCCGCCGCAGAAGTGGAAGCGGAAATCAACACTCTCCGGGACAAGGGTAAGGCCGAGATAAATTTGCAGCAGAGCCGTAAAATGCAGTTGGCCGAGCTCCGGTCCCGCCAAGAGCTGTTGGCGGAAAAGCAGCGGCTGATGGAAAGCGCTTTCCAGAAAGCGCAAAAGAAGCTGGCTAACCTGGAGACCAAAGAATACCATGAAATGCTTAAAGGGCTGATCCTGACGTATCCTCTTGAGGGCGATGAGGAGGTAATAATATCCGCAGCGGATGAGCGGCGCCTCACTAAAGAGTCCCTCAATCCCCACAAATGGATTAAGGAGCTGAACCAGCAGTTGGAAAAGCGGAAAGGCCGGGGCAAGCTGAAGCTGGTCGCCCAGTCTGAGCCGGGACAGCTCCGGGGAGGCGGTTTTATCTTGAAGCGGGGGAAGGTGGAGGCAAATTATTCTTTTGCATCTATTCTATCCTCCTTACGTCAGGATTTGGAACCGGAAATAGCCCGGATACTTTTTCCCCAAAATTAAGGCGGGGGCATAAGTAGTCGTCTGCAAATAACTCATCGGTTTCGATTTCCGATCTTTCTATCCCTACAACGAGACATAAGAGTAGGGCGGAACAAGGCGAAGCCGGCCTTTGGCGGTTCTGCTTCGCTTGAACCGCCCTACAAGTAGATTGTTCAATATAATCAGATGGTTATATATTATGTCTCGTTGTAGGGATAGAATATGTTTTAGAGTCATTTGGAGGTTAAAAAGACAAGGTAGTCTATCTATGTTAAAGTAAGGGTGCTGAGAGATGGTAGCGATCTTTTGCCCCCCGGTTTTCGGGAGATGGCCTTAAAAGCCGACTTACCACCCGGCACCCTTACATCAACCATGGCTGATATGGCCGTTGTCCCAATGGCCCGTTATAGAAATTGCCAATGGTTGATGTAATTTCTCTAACCATAGGAGGTGTACCTGATGCAAAAGTTTATCTCCGTTGGTATTGATGTTGGCTCCCAACAGCTATTATAAACTCATGAGATCTAATTCCATGTGCCAGCAATTTTATTATGAAAAAGCAGCTTAAGGTTTAATTTTCTACTTGACAAAACAACAGAGGTAGTCGGCTTGTCTCAAGCCGAAAGTGTTAGCAGATAAAGCGCTCTCCAGGGGAGTTTCGGCCTGAGACAGGCCGAAACATCAAATCCAACCTACCAGTATCTGGAGGCCGAAGCCTCCCCCGTATGGGTTACCTTGGGCAGGAGACTGGAAACGAAGAAGAAAATCAGGCATGTCGTTGAGCCAACAACTGTCTTTCTTGATTTCCTCATCTACTTTTTGGGAAGTAGTAACGGTGTCTCGGTAAAAATAAAAAGCGAAACCGGCACTGATCAAGACAGTCACAATAAAAATAACTAATTCAGCCACTTTGGTTCTCATTTTCAAAGCTTTCGGCTTCAAACAAACCAAAATACCGAAAAGTGAAAACAAAGGAGCCTCTTGCAAAAGTCATTTTAAAAAAGGTACCCATACTATATGTTGGGGCAGTGACCTCAACGCTACCATATGGGGTAGGCCAGGGCCACCGCCCTGGCACTTTTGCAAGAGGCTCAAAGGTTATGCTATTTTTCTAATGTAAATCACATTGGGAAAATCCTTAAAATGGGAGTCACTGGTTACTGTTTTGCAATTTCTAGAATCGGCGGTTGCTTTTATTATGGAATCGGCCATAGGAATCTTATATTTCAAGCCGATATCGGCAGCAGATAAAGCCAAAGAGTCGGTTAAAAGAACAACCTCAGTATTACTTATTTGAGTAGCAATAGCTAAAGCGTTTTTTCTCCCTTCTCTGCTTTCACTTTTTTATAGACCTCATATAAGACGATAGCAGGGGTCAGCATCTCATCTGTTTTCCTAATGTATTTCTTGTATGTCACCGGCGAGCTGAAAATGCATTAAACCCGGCGGGGTGAAGATGCAGCAAGCACAATTTTCTTCTTCCCCTCAAGTTCATTAAAATTTATATTTTTCTCTTCTTCAATTCCTTCTTTTTATTGTCTTCTTTTAGTTTTTCTTCTTCTTGAATTTTCTTCCCTGAATTCGCTTTTAACGGAAGTTTGATTTGGTGGGATAGTAACTCACTGTAAAATAAGGGGTTTAATTTTTTCAGGTCCGGTTTTTTGCCTGCAAAGTCCTAAT
>QIEW01000049.1 GCA_003230535.1 bacterium | reverse complement strand
GGGATCAAGGGGAGGGGGAACCTCTTGGAGTTACCCTTCACCCCCACCTAACCTCCCCCATCAAGGGGGAGGGAACCACAAAAAGTCCGCATCGGCAGGTGCGCTAAGTTCTAAATCAGGTTTACGCAAACCTATAATCCTGCCCGTAAAAAAGGATTTTTGGCAGATCGCCAATCCTTGCGTAAGGTGAATTACTAATTCCCGTCAAAGGAATAACGAACTTACCGACTGCCCTTCGTTAATCCGAAGAATAGCTTCCCCAAATAAGGGCGCTACTGAAAGTCTGGTTATTTTTGAACAGTTCTGCACATCTGCCCGCAGTGGAATGCTATTGGTTACCACCACCTCAGCGAAGGCAGAGTTCTCTATGTTATTTATGGCGTTACCGGAAAACACCGCATGGGTTCCGCAGGCGTAAACCGCTTCTGAACCTGCTTTCGCGAGAGCTTCGGCGCCTTTTTTCATGGTTCCCGCCGTATCGATCATATCATCGACAATTATCGATGTTTTACCCCTTACGTTACCGATGATATGCATCACTTCAGCTTCCCCTGGTTCCGGTCGACGCTTGTCAATGATGGCCAGGGAGGCGTTTAACCTTTCCGCAAAATTCCTGGCTCTTTCCACTCCGCCGGCATCCGGGGCTACAATTACAATATTTGTGAGCTTCTTTTCTCGAAAATAATCCACCAGCACCGGGGTGGCATAGAGGTTATCTACTGGAATATTGAAAAACCCCTGGATCTGGCCAGCGTGGAGGTCCATGGTAAGAATGCGGTGAGCCCCCGCGGTAGTTATTATATCAGCCGCTAATTTGGCGGAAATCGGTACCCGCGGTCTTACTTTCCGATCCTGCCTGGCATAACCATAATAGGGGATTATGGCAGTGATCGTTTTAGCGGAAGCCCGTTTTAAGGCATCAATAATAAACAATAATTCCAGCAGGTTATCATTAACCGGAGGGCAGGTCGGCTGAATAACAAAGACTTCCGTGCTCCTTATGTTTTCATTTATTTGGACAAATATTTCGCCGTCGTTAAAGCGACGGATTTCCGCCTCAACCAGCGGCGCTCCCAAATGCTGACTGATACCTTCTGATAAAGCCCGGTTGGCTGTCCCGGAAACTAATCTAGGCTCTTTTGTGGTCATAATTTATCCCATCCTATAAAAAACCAGGTAGAACCTGGAGCCATTAAATTGCTAGCGTAAATCAACTCTAACAACAACATGTTAGAAAGCAGGAGCCTATATAATTTCCTGTACAATAAAAAAGAAAACTATCGCAATAGCGCAATCAATTCCAGGAAGACTGGTTCTGTGGCTGGGGCGGGAGGATTCGAACCTCCGAATGCGGGATCCAAATTCCCGTGACTTGCCGCTTGTCGACGCCCCAAACTATTTATATAAAGGATTGCTACTGCTACCCTTGTCAATTTTGCTTGCCTGGGAGAGTTGTTTGTCAGGGCTCAAGAGCCGTGAAATCCAACTCCTCCAGTGTCGTATCAACTCTAAGGGACTTGGAAATGTCCAATATACCATTTTAGGATGAAAAGTAATGTTTTTTCTGTGGTGTCAGATTCAGGAAATCTGACACCTCCTAAAACCGCTAGTCAGGTCTGAGGACCTGACTGCACAAAATAACGGTCAAAAACAAAATTTCATACAAATCACCGAAAACTTCCGCTATGGAAGCGACCAACTCCGAGCGTGTTTATGATCCCGAATTATTCGGGTTAAAATCATGCCGCTTCAGTTTTAGATATTTCCTCGTGATAAGCGTCCAACACTTTTTCCTCTATTATTTTCCGGGTTTCGTTGTTTAGAGGATGGGCGGCATCCCTGAAGGTACCATCCTTTCTCCTCCTGCTCGGCATAGCTACAAATAGACCTTTATCACCCTGAATTACTTTGAGATCTCTAACTACGAAGGCATCATCAAAAGTAATGTTAATATACGCCTTTAGTTTTTCCTCGTTTACTGGATAAACACGCACTTCAGTTATTACCATCCACACACCATCCTTTCTTTAGTTTAAAACCAATAACTGAGTTTGTATATGAAAAATTTATTTTTTTTTTATTATAGAGCCTCTTGCAAAAGTCATTTTAAAGAAGTTAGCCATACTATACGTTGGGGCAGTGGCCCCAACACTACCCGTATAGGGTAGGCCAGGGCCACCGCCCTGGCGCTTTTGCAAGAGGCTCATTTAGGGAATTATATAAAACTCCCACTTGCTAATATGCTGCAAATATTAAGTTAGCAACGCAAGCGATTGTTAATGGTTCCTGGCTCTGCCCGGTTTTTTACCGGCGGGCTTAGAATTCAAGCCTCTAATATATATACATTAACTGAGGGTTTTGGTCAAGTAAATCTCCCAGCGGGGTTCTTTAACCGCCTCCAGTCTTGACGCCGCCTCTTGGGCTTTTTGCTGGTTTGCGAATATCCCGAATACGGTAGGCCCGCTTCCCGTCAACTGAGCGGCAACAGCCCCCGCTTTTAAAAGATGCTTTTTAAGCTGAACAATCTCCGGATACTGTTGCTCCAGTATAAATTCAAAATCATTATGTAACAACGGCAGCAACTGATTAAGCTCTTGTGCTCTTGGAATAAGTGGCGCCATTTTAACCCAGGCGTCCTCGTTTGTCAAGACCCCAGGTTCTAGCATTTTATAGGCTCCGGTAGTGGAGATAGCAAATCCGGGATTAGTTAATACCAACCACAGAGGCTGATGCGCAACTGGTGATAGTATCTCGCCAATCCCTTGTGCTATGGCCGGTTTTCCTAATATAAAGAACGGAACATCCGCTCCCAGGCTCTTCCCTAGCCGCATGAGCTCCTCCCGGGGCAACCTCAATTTCCAGAGATGATTAAGCCCTGATATTACCGCCGCCGCATCGGCGCTGCCTCCCCCTAAGCCCGCTGCTTGTGGGATAAATTTTTTAAGTTTTATCTTTACTCCCGCCGGAGACTGAGTCCTTTGCTGAAGGAGCCGGGCCGCCCGATAGGCCAAATTGTTTTCCATCTTCAGGTCGGGCAGGGGGTCAGACCCAACCGGCCTCACACCAGAGGTGCACTCCAGTTCTATCCCTGCCGGAGTGAGCTCAAGCTCCAATTCATCCGACAAGCTTATCGGTACCATCAGGCTCCGCAATTCGTGGTATCCGTCCGGTCGCTTTCCCACTATCCTGAGGATCAAGTTGACCTTAGCCGGAGCAAGAAGCTCCAGTTTCTTCTTCATCTGGTATTAAATCTTATCGGGGTTATTAGCGGTATTAGATAAGCCCGTGGCAGTCGTATAAGAAAACGAGCTTATCAGGTAATCGGAATATAGTTCCGGCATTTTTTGTTCATAATGCCTTATTGATGGTTTCGTAAAAAGCAAAAAGCGCCGATTTTTGTCATTGCGAGCGAAGCGAAGCAATCTCAAATTTCATTACAAATCAATGGGATTGCTTCGGCGATAAACCCGCTTCGCAATGACACCCGGGACTTTTTACGATTGCATCCTTATTAAACAAAAAAAAGATTTAAATTTCAACAAAAATCATATTTTGCGTAACACATGAGTAGAGGGTAGTTAAATTAAATGGCCATGTAGCACAAGTAGTTAAAGCCTCCTGAGCGTGTCATGGATTTTCCTTGACTAAAGAAGTCTGAACGTTTATTATAAAGTGCTTTAGAATTAATGCCTTTCTTCTGTAGGATTATAGTTCCACAACTACTAACAACACCTTAACTTAAGGAGGGACAAAAGATGGCGGAACTCAAAGCAAAGGTTACCTTGAAAACAAAGGGGGAAGAAGCTTACATACCAGTAAAACAGTTGATGGTAACTCTCAAGTGGACCGCAGACGTCGACCTGGATCTAATGGCCTTTTACAAAGCAAAAGATGGCCGTACAGGCGGAGTGTTTTCCGACAACTACCCCGGCGGAGCGATGGGAAGTCTCAATTCCTTCCCCTATATGCAGCTTAGCGGTGATGCAGGAGTCGGCGCTGTGGGCGGCGACAATGAAGAGGTTCTGCGAATTACCAAACTAGACGACCTGGAGGAACTTTACATTTGCACTCTGAACTACACAGATGCCACCCAAAAGAAGGAATCTTCGTTTAGCGAGTATGACGGTGGTGTGGTGGTCACCGACAGCAAGGGTGAGTCGGTGGCGGTACCCTTGGATTCAACCGAAAAGGGACATGTCGCGATTATCGCCAAAATCGATAATTCGAACCCGATAGGCGCAAAGATGATCAATGAAAATCGTATTATTGACCTAGCCACCTTTTCGGAAACCATTCCAGGGGCTAACCTTTTGATGAATGCTTAAATAGGAGGCAAATCATGTCCGAACATATGACTCAACCTTTGTCTGATCTGGCCAATGCGATCATTGCCGATGGGATTGTGGATGCTGAAGAAGTAAAGAAAATTCGGGAAAGGATCTGCGCTGATGGGGTTATCGATCGCGAGGAAGCTGACTTCCTCTTTGAGTTAAACGATGCGGTATCCGGCCATGACAATGATCCTTCCTGGCAGGAACTGTTTGTGGAGGCCATTACATCACATGTACTGGAAGACGAAATAAGTCCTGATGTTTTGGATGAGGACGAAGCAGAGTATCTTATTTCCAAAATTCAGGCTGATGGTAAAGTGGACGCCGCGGAGTTGGCCTTAATTGTAAATATTGTCTCGAAGGCTGAGAGCGCCCCTGAGTCATTCGATAAATTCCTGCTTTCCGCTCTGAAGACCTCCATCCTGGAAGATGGAATAATCGATGCTCAGGAAGTAGAGATGATTCGCAAGGTCATTTACAGCTCCGGCGGTTCTGGTGGAGAATCTGTCAGCCGCCTGGAAGCTGACTTCCTCTTTGACCTCAATGACGCCACCACCGGAAAGGCTAACCATGAATCCTGGAAGGAACTGTTTGTGGAGGCACTTACTTCTCATCTCCTTGAGGATGAAAAATCTCCCGGTGAAGTGGATGCAGAAGAGGGGGATTGGTTAGTAGGTCGTATTGAGGCTGATGACCAATACGATGAAAATGAGCGGACTCTCCTCGCCAACCTCAAATCAAAGGCAAAATCCATAGACGGAAAGCTGAAATTCAAAATAGACCTATTTAAAATATAGAGCTTTCCGAGCGAATGTGG
>QIEW01000002.1 GCA_003230535.1 bacterium | reverse complement strand
TGTCCCGGACGAACTGTTTGGTATAGGCCGCCATATATCCCAGTTTTGGTACCCGGTCAATCACATCGGCCACCAGATGAAAGCGATCCAGGTCGTTGCGCACAAGCATGTCAAAAGGGGTAGTGGTAGTTCCTTCTTCTTTGTATCCTCGCACGTGAAGATTCTTGTGGTTTGTCCGGCGGTAGGTCAGGCGGTGGATGAGCCAGGGATAACCATGATAGGCGAAGATAATCGGTTTGTCGGTAGTGAAGAGAGTATCAAATTCCCGGTCGGACAGACCGTGGGGATGCTCTTCCTTGGGTTGAAGGGTCATCAAATCAACCACATTGATCACCCGCACTTTCAGCTCAGGCGCGTGTTGGCGGAGCAAGTCCACCGCCGCCAGGGTTTCAATCGTCGGCACATCTCCGGTGCAGGCCATCACCACATCCGGCTCGCTGCCCTTATCATTGCTGGCCCACTCCCAGATACCGATTCCATAAGTGCAGTGCTTGACGGCGGCATCCATATCCAGCCACTGCGGCTGCGGCTGTTTCCCGGCTACAATAACGTTTATATAATTGCGGCTGCGCAGGCAATGATTGGTTACCGAAAGCAGGGTGTTGGCATCCGGAGGGAAGTAAACCCGCACCACATCAGCCTTCTTATTCACCACATGATCGATAAAGCCGGGGTCCTGGTGGCTGAGGCCATTATGGTCCTGCCGCCAGACATGGGAACTCAGCAGGTAGTTGAGAGAGGCTATAGGACGCCGCCAGGGGATTTCGCTGCGGGTGACCTTAAGCCATTTGGCATGTTGATTGAACATCGAGTCGACGATGTGGATAAACGCCTCGTAGGAGGAGAAAAACCCGTGGCGACCGGTGAGCAGATAGCCTTCCAGCCAGCCCTGGCAGGTGTGTTCGGAGAGGATTTCCATCACCCGCCCGTCCGGAGAAAGGTGATCATCCTCAGGGATAGTCCCATCCAGCCATACCCGATCAGTTACCTCAAACAAGGCTCCCAGACGGTTGGAGGCGGTTTCATCCGGCCCCATCACCCGGAAATTCCGCTCATTCAGGTTGAGCTTCATTACATCCCGCAGGAAATAGCCCATCACCCGGGTGGCTTCCCCCAAAACCTGACCGGGTTTTGGCGCCTCGACGGCATAGTCCCGAAAGTCCGGCAGTTTCAGGTCCTTAAGCAGCAGGCCGCCGTTGGTATGGGGATTGGCGCCCATGCGGCGGTTTCCCTGCGGAGCCAGTTCCGCCAATTCCGGAATCAGCTTTCCGTTCTCATCAAAGAGTTCTTCGGGCTTGTAACTCTTCATCCACTCATCGAGTAGTTTTATATGGCCTGGCTTGGCGGCCATCTCGGCAAAAGGAACCTGGTGCGATCGCCAAAACCCCTCGGTTTTCAGCCCATCAACTTTCTTAGGCCCGGTCCAGCCTTTGGGGGTTCGCAGGATAATCATCGGCCATCGGGGACGCTTGGCCACCCCGCTGCTGCGGGCATTGTTCTGAATCATCTTAATCTCGGCAATAATCGTATCCATGGTGGCCGCCATCAACTGGTGCATGGTTTCGGGATCGGAGCCCTCCACAAAATAGGGTTTGTAACCATAGCCAAGAAATAAGTTCTCCAGTTCCTCATGGCTGATTCTGGCCAACACCGTCGGATTGGCGATTTTATAACCATTCAGGTGCAGGATAGGCAGCACCGCCCCGTCGCGGATGGGATTGAGAAACTTATTAGAATGCCAGGCGGTGGCCAGAGGACCGGTTTCGGCCTCACCGTCGCCCACTACACAAGTTACTATCAGATCGGGGTTGTCAAAGGCAGCCCCGTAGGCATGGGAGAGGGCGTAGCCCAACTCGCCCCCCTCATGGATGGAACCGGGGGTCTCGGGAGCAACATGGCTGGGAATCCCGCCGGGGAAGGAAAACTGCCGGAATAACTTGTTCATGCCCTCGGCATCCTGGGAAATGTTGGGGTAGACTTCGCTGTAAGTTCCCTCCAGGTATGTATTGGCGACCAGACCAGGCCCGCCATGACCGGGGCCCGCCACATAAATGACATTCAAATCCTGGGCTTTGATGAGACGGTTGAGGTGAACGTAAATGAAATTAAGCCCGGGAGTAGTTCCCCAGTGCCCCAACAGCCTGGGCTTTATATGTTCCAACTTCAAGGGTTCCTGTAGGAGCGCGTTATTAAGCAGATATATCTGCCCGATGGAAAGGTAGTTGGCTGCCCGCCAATACATATCAATTCTATTCAACTGCTCTGCCGATAGCTGTGTTTTGCTCATAGCCCTATTCTCCTCTCATATGTTGGATGAGGTTATGTGTATGCCTTGCAATCATCAATTCCTCGTTGGTTTGCATTACTCGAACGGTAACTGGATTATTTTCATAGGATATAATGGGGGCATTAATATCATTACGGCTGGGATCCAAATGAATACCTAAATAACCCATATCTTTACAGATACGCTGGCGGATAGATGGCGCATTCTCTCCAATACCCGCGGTAAAAATCAGAGTGGCCAGTCCACCCAACACAGCAGCAAGAGTTCCCAAGAACTTCTTGGCCTGATAGCAAAAGAGATCAACGGCTTCGGCTGCACGAGGATCCTCCGCTTCCTTGCCCAGCAACTCTTCCATATCCGAGCTTATTCCTGATACCCCTAACAACCCGGATTGTTGGTTTATCATTTTTTTAACTGTGGAAGGACTCAATGCTTTTTGCTCAATTAAATAAAGGATTATCCCAGGATCTAAATCACCCGAACGCCTGCTCATCACCAAACCGCTTGAAGGGGTAAATCCCATTGTCGTGTCAATACATTTTCCATCTTTAACAGCAGCCATACTTGCTCCGCTACCCAGGTGGGCGATGATCACTCGACCATCGGCTGCCCCGGGACCCGCTTCATTTAATAGTTCATCCATGATGTATTCATAAGACAAGCCATGAAAACCGTAGCGTATAACCCCTTCACTCCTTAAGAATCTAGGCAGAGCAAACATTTGAGCCAAATCAGGCATACGACGATGGAAGGCGGTATCAAAACAGGCAACCTGTTTTATGTTAGGATAAACTTTCCCAGTTGCTTTTATGACCTCGATTTCCTGGGGTAGATGGTTGGGAGCAAATGGAATTAAATCATTGAGTGATGCTAGTAACTTCAGGGTAACGAGATGAGGCCGACTAAAGTTACTGCCTCCATGCACCACCCGATAACCAATGGCATCCAAATCCCGGCCGGAAGTCCAGCCCTTCAACCACTCCAGAAGCATCCACACAGCAGCATCATGAGGCATCAGGTCGAGAGGTTCCCTGACTAAGAGCTTACCGTCGGCATCCAGGGGAATCGAGTTTTTCCATGTTTCCAGATAGCAGCAATGTTTCAGATTCCCCCATATCGTACAGCGCAAACTTCAGGCTGGAAGAACCACTGTTGATTGTCAATATACGAATAATATGTTCATCAGCCATAATATACACTTATTTTTTTAATAGAGCCTTTTGCAAAAGTCATTTTAAAAAAGGCATCCATACTATATGTTGGGGCAGTGGCCCCAACACTACCCATATAGGGTAGGCCAGGGCCACCGCCCTGGCACTTTTGCAAGAGGCTCAATAGTATAGGAATTTCCATTTCTTGTGCTGTCGGGTCCTCAGACCTGACAGCCATTAAACCCGACCG
>QIEW01000195.1 GCA_003230535.1 bacterium | reverse complement strand
ACCCACAAACATGGCCCTGAAGGCGAACATGAACACACCGCCACCGCTTTCACTACCTGGCTTAACCCGAAGCTTGCCATAAAACATGCTCGGGCGATTGAAAATGCTTTGATCCGGCTGCTTCCCAGTAAAAAAGAAACTTTTCAAAAAAATTACACGGTCTTGGAACAAGATTTATTAGCCATAGACCAAAGCATTGCGCAGATAGTTCCCAAAGACCAAACGAAGCTCCTTATAGTTTTTACCCAACGTTACGGATTGAATGCGCAAAGTGTTCATTGGGAACCGGAAGAGTTGCCCGATGCAAATATGTGGCAGGAATTAGAACTGCTTCTTACAAAGTACCCTGCCAAATGGATGATCTGGGAGAATGAACCACTAAAGGAAACGACAGAGAAACTAAGAACTCTGGGCGTGGAAAGTATAGTTTTCAACCCCTGTGGAAATACCCCTAATGAAGGTGATTATTTGAGCGTAATGCAACAAAACGTAGAAAATCTCAAAAAAGTTTTTCACCCGAATAATTCTATAAACACGCTCGGAGCTGGTCGCTTCCACAGCGGGAGTTTTCGGTAATTTGAAAGTATAGGAGTTTCCTTTTTTCATCCCCTCGCCCCTTTGGGGAGAGGGCTAGGGTGAGGGGAAATGGAGTAATAGTGAGCCCCCTCACCTCAATCCTCTCCCCTAGGGGAGAGGAAGTAGTAAAAACCCGCACAGTAGTTGCGCTAAGTTATGTGCTGTCGGGTTCTCAAACCCGGCAGGCTGAATGAGTGGCAGGTTTCCTGAACCTGCCACCACCTATTTATGAATAATCCGTGTTCAAAACACCAAAACTTGAGAAAAGGGGGTGGGGCGATGGATCATCGTATTCGTTAAGCCGGTTAGGAAAAAATAAGAGAGAATCAAAACCCGTTAAAGAAGGAGAACCTTATCATGAAACAGGTAACTTTGGTTTTGTTCATAGCAATTAGTCTGTCCCTGGTATTTTGCACACATGTCCTGGCGGGCCAGGACTTGGTGAAATCGGTGGCCGATAGCTGCCAGAAGGAACTAGAAACCTACTGCAAAGACGTTACCCCGGGCGAGGGGCGTATTCTGGCCTGCCTTTATGCCCATGAGGACAAACTTTCTAACCGTTGCGATTATGCTTTGTACGATGCAGCCGCCCAGCTTGAGCGGGCGGTTTCCGCTCTCACCTATTTAGCTAACGAGTGCAGGGACGATCTGAAGGCATATTGTTATTCTGTCCGGCCTGGTGAAGGGCGACTGCTTGATTGTATTAAAAAGCATAAAAAGCATGTGTCCAAACGGTGCATGCAGGCGATCAAGGACGTTAAAAAGAAAAAGTAGAGATACTTAACCCGAATAATTCTGGATTTATAACACGCTTCCGTTGGTCGCTTTCACAGCGGGAGTTTCCGGTAATTTGTATAAAAATTTTATTTATTGACCGTTATTTTGTTTTTGTGCAGTCAGGTCCTCAGACCTGACTGTGGTTTTAGGATGTGTCAGATTTGAGAATCTGACACCACAGAAAAAATAAAAAGTAGAGATACTTAAACAGTGGATGTGCAAATAAGGAGAGGAGGTAATTGTTATGAAGAAATTTCCGTTTTTTGGCGCAATTATTTCTGCATTGCTGACGCTTTCGTTTACGCTGCCGGCAGTGGCCGGTGAGGCCGTCTTCCCCAAGGAAGACATCGAGCAGGTATTCTCGAAGAAAACCTACTCGCCTTATGCGGGCAGGGGATTTCCGACCAGGGTCTTCTGGGGGGATACGCATGTGCACACCTCTTACTCCCTGGATGCGGCGCTCTTCGGGGTCACGCTGGGGCCGGAGGAAGCCTACCGCTTCGCCCGCGGCGAGGAAGTAACTTCCGCCACCGGCCAACGCGTCAAGCTCTCCCGCCCGCTTGACTTTCTGGTGGTGGCCGACCACTCCGAAGGTCTGGGCTTCATTCCGCGTCTCATAGGAGGAGACCCTCAACTCATGGCTAACGAACATGCCAAGCGCTGGAACAAAATGATGAGGGCTGGCGGCGAGGAGGGCGTCAAGGCTGCGCTGAATATCATCGATATGTACAGCAAAGGCACATTTCCTCTGGAGCTCATGAAAGATGAAAAGTCGATGCGGTCAGCCTGGGATGAAGAGATTGAGGCTGCGGAAAAGTTCAATGAGCCGGGACGCTTCACCGCCTTCATCGGTTACGAGTGGACATGCCTCATAAAGCCGGGCAACAACCTGCACCGGAATGTCATCTTCAGGGACGGCGCCGACAGGGCCGGCCGGATATTACCCTTCACGGCTCTTGACAGCCAGGACCCGGAGGATCTCTGGGCGGCTATGGGGGCATATGAGGAGAAGACGGGAGGGCAGGCGCTGGCTATCCCGCATAATGGGAATCTCAGTAACGGCATGATGTTCGCCCTCTCGCGCTTAAACGGCGATCCGATTACCAGAGAGTATGCGGAGCAGCGCCTTCGCTGGGAGCCCGTTTACGAGGTAACCCAGATCAAGGGGGACGGCGAGGCTCACCCATTCTTATCACCCGATGATGAGTTCGCCGACTACGAGACCTGGGACAGGGGCAACCTGAACCTCAGCGAAGCCAAGAAGCCGCAGATGCTCCAGTTCGAATACGGCCGCTCGGCCCTCAAGCTCGGCCTGAATATTGAGGAAAAAGTGGGCGTGAATCCTTATAAGTTCGGTCTGATCGGATCGACCGACACCCACACCGCACTGGCCACCGCCGCGGAAGAGAATTTCTTCGGCAAACATTCGGGCACGGAGCCGAACCCGGGACGGATAGACAAGCCCGCCATCGCTTTCGGCGACCTAAAAATCATGGGCTGGGAGCAGGCGGCCAGCGGCTATGCGGCAGTCTGGGCCAGGGAGAACACCCGCAAGGCGCTTTTTGACGCCATAGAGCGCAAGGAAGTGTATGCCACTACGGGCAGCCGTATGATTGTACGTTTCTTTGGCAGTTGGGATTTTGAGTCCGGCGACGCCGTAACCCGCCTGCCCGCGAATGTCGGCTATCAAAAAGGCGTTCCCATGGGCGGCGATCTGAGTAAAGCGCCTGCGGGTAAGGCGCCGACGTTCCTGGTGGCGGCGCTCAAAGACCCCATAGGCGGAAACCTGGACCGCATCCAGATCATCAAGGGCTGGATTGACGGCAAAGACGAGCTGCACGAAAAGATTTACGACGTAGCGGTTTCAGACGGCAGAAAGATCGGTTCCGACGGTCGGTGCAAAACGCCGGTGGGTAATACGGTGGACGTTAAAAGCGCCACCTGGACCAACACCATCGGTACCACTGAGTTGATTACGGTCTGGCAGGACCCGGACTTCGACCCCAGGTATCGGGCGTTTTATTATACTCGCGTTATCGAAATTCCTACACCTCGTTGGACCGCTTACGACGCCAAACGCTTTGGTCTCGACGTGGGATCCGAAGTAAGTATGACCACCCAGGACAGGGCCTACACTTCACCTATTTGGTATACGCCTTCAAGCTAATACCAAGTAGCTCTCAGATGTTTTGTGCAGTCAGGTCCTCAGACCTGACTGCGGTTTTTTAGGTGGTGGCAGGTTGAGGAAACCTGCCACTCATTCAGCCTGTCGGGTTTGAGAACCCGACAGCACATAAAAACTTATCTGCTTGTTTTATTGGAACTAAAAAAGGGAATTCATATAC
>QIEW01000220.1 GCA_003230535.1 bacterium | reverse complement strand
TGTGCGGAGAGTAATAATATACATGGAACTGGTGGTATAGCTTGGCGACTGGGTACTTAAATGTTCCGCCGGTAAGTAAAAACAGCAGATGGGCCAGCCGTCGCATAAGGGCTTCCTGGTTAGGGGTATTAAGGTATAATAACCCGTCGGGCTTCAATATCCGGCGGACTTCCTGAAGCTGTCGAGAGGGGCGGGGAAAGTGTTCAATTACATCCCACATAGTAACCACATCGAAGTAGTCAGTGGGAAACCCCACCTCCATCAAGTTGCCACAGCGGGCATCCACCCCGAACTGTTCTCTTGCAAATTTAGTTCCATAGGAAGAGATATCCACCCCCGATGGCCTCCATCCACGTTCGACAGCCAACTTTAAGAAGATGCCCATCGCACAGCCCACATCCAGCAACCGGCCCTGACGGGGTCTGAGTTGCGAAAGTTCCGCCAAAATGCGCTTAAAACTGTGGATGCTGTCATGTTCTATGCCGTCCTCTTGGTTTACCACCGAATTTTGGAAGTAATACTCCTCCCGCGAGGTGTAGTAATCAGAAAAGTAAAATTGGGATAGGTTATCCGGTTTGGCGCAGAGATCAGTAAATACCAGTCCACAGTCACAGCAGCGTAGTATTTTGATGTTCTCCAGGGGATAGAGGAGGCGGTGTTGCCCACTCCCACACAGATCACACTGCATATTCCATTAACTCCTAAATATAGCCTAAACTGCGTAGTCGGGCGGTAACCTCTTCCAGATCCTCTTCTCGGTAATCCAACGGTTGATTTGTATCAACCTCTTTACCCGGCTTCTCTGCCTGCGGCTGATTATTCTCCAGCCATTCCGGCTTATAGGCTTGAGTTAGGAGTCTGCCGTCCAACCCGCGGGGAATGGCCTCGCCCATAGCATAAAGCAGGGTGGGGAAAATGTCGGCAATCTGCGCCCCGTCAAGCGGATTACCCGATTTAATCCCCGGTCCTTGCAGCATTACCAAACCATCCATCCGATGGGTGCCGGTATGGAGGAAATCCGAGCTTTCAATATAGAGTTTCTCTAAAAAAATCTGTCCCGGCGGGGCTTGGAGGTTACCCTGGGTATAATAGCTATAATCTTCCCATTCTATCACTAAGTCGGGGGCCTGATCTATAAAGGGGCCGGAATATAATTTTCTTCCCCGATGCACTTTGCGCACCAATGGCCGGCCGCTGTCCGGCTCTTTTAAGGAAAGGAGAGCCTGGCTTATCATATCGCACAGCTTATCATAATCTTCCGGCTCCACTATTCCCTGCGGTTCACGTCCCTTTAGATTAAGGGATATATTGCCATACATTCCCCAGGAAAAGGCTTGGGTGCCGCTCCAGTCCAGCCGGCTGAAGTAGCTTAGCGAGCCGGCTTTATCTTTAATGCCTCCAGCTTTGGTCTTAAGCCAGTCCCTGAACTGCCGCTTCATATAACGACGCAGAATAAAAGCGGCCTGCTCCACCAATTTAGCCCGCAGCGCCGGCCAACTGGCGGTTGAGCGGTATGCCAACCAGCCATGGCTAGCCAGCCAGTTATTTAGATGTATAACGCCCCGCAGTTCTCCTCCTCCGTGATCAGACATAACCACCACAGTTGTTTGCGACAAATCCAAACCATCCAGCATCCGCCCCAAACCCTCGTCTACCAACTCATAAGTATGGGGAATGAGCGAGCCGAATCGCTGAACCAGGGCAGGGTCACATCCTTCATGCCTCTGCATATAACGCCAAAATACATGCTGAACATGATCCGTGCTGCCATAAACCAAAACAAACAAGTCCACCGGATGATGCTCCAGCAGATAACGCCCCACCTTAGTACGATTGCTTATTACCCGGGCCACGTCTTCTTCCCGATAATCCGACTGCCGCTTGCCGACCGGGAAGGTTCCCCGCAGATCATAGCGCCCCACTTCCCGCACAATCTCCTCATACAGGTCGTCAGGGTGAGTAAACCCGCTCTCCAATCCGGGAGCGTCAAACCCTGAGATCAGATAACCCTGCACCTTATCCGGAGGATAGGTAAAGGGAACATTTACTACCCCTACCCGTCGCCCCCTCTGGCTGAGTAAATTCCAGATAGATGGGGCCCGCCGGAAACTGCCGTTGACAAAACGCATCTCATAGCTTCCCTCCACCCGTTGGATAAAATCATATATACCATGCCGGCCGGCGTTACATCCGGTGGCAAAAGCGCTCCAGGCATTGGGGGTGCTGGGCTGCAAGGTTGATCGCAACGGACCCCATGAGCCTTGCTGCATTAGTCTGGCGAGATTGGGCAGCCTGCCGCGTTGTACCATGGGATGTACTATATCTAGCGTAGCTCCGTCCAAACCGATTACGATGACCTTAGGGGCTTCTGTTTTATTCCGGTTTTGAGTTTTATTTGACATTTGGATTTTGAAAATTGGATTTCTCTTGCTGTTCTACGTATGATGCGCAGTTATTCAGGAGACTGTGTATGTTTGCCGATCAGGGCCTGCTCCGATATTCCGATATTCGCCAAGGGGTAGCGGCGCCCTGTTGGGTTTCGGCCTGAGACAGGCCGAAACATCTATAAAAGTGATGAGTTAATTATTTACACTCACTTAAGAGACTATGTCTATTTGCCGATCAGGGCCTGCTTAATCTTCAACGCTTGTGCATATTTGCCGCCTAAAGCTAAAACCATGCGAAACCCGGAACGAAGACGAGCGCTCCCTATACGCGGCAGCTCAAAAGGCGGGGAACCGCTCCGACAGCAGCCTAAGCGGGTGGTAAGGGCTCCCTGATAACCTAGCTGTTGGAGACAATTTATCACCCGAGCATTATAATCGCCGTGAGGATAACAAAAGATCCTGGCAGGCTTACCCAGCCGCCGCTCGATTTCTTCCCGACTATCTCGTAATTCCTGCTCCAGTTGAGACCGGTTTAAGTCGGTCAGCTTAGGATGAGTGACGCTGTGGGGCTGGAAATTTATTCCGGCCCGATCCATCTCTTCCACCTGCCGCCAATTGAGCATAGGCAATCGGGGAACTCCCGGATCCAAAGGCCAGTCTGTATGCCGGCCCAGATAACCGGTCGCCAGAAATACCGTGGCTGTCCAACCTAATTTTCTGAGCAAAGGGAAAGCTGTCTGGTAGACGCTGTGAACCCCATCGTCAAAGGTCAGGGCGACTATCTTTCGCTGCGGTTTAGCGCTTTCACCCGCGCTGTAATTGAGCATCTCCTCCAGTCCCACCGCCTGGTAGCCATGCTGCTTGAGGTAGCGCAGTTGCCAGCGGAACAGCCCCTGAGATATGGAAACAGGGGATACTCCCTCAGCCAGCGCGTGGTACGTCAGAATGGGCAGACAAAGGTTAGACATATCTAAAAATTCCTTTAGCCCTGATTATTCATAAATCCACGGCAAACATGGATGATGTTATTTAAATACAGCTAGTTATAAAATAACGGTCAAAAAACAAAATTTTCATACAAAT
>QIEW01000218.1 GCA_003230535.1 bacterium | reverse complement strand
CTTTTTGGGCCAAATTTTATCCGGGCTTACGGCCTTCCTCCTGGTGGAGGAGATTACCGATGACCGGCAGGCGGGCTTTATCGGCGGTCTGGCCTTTGCCTTGGCTCCCTGGCACATTTTCCAGATACTGGACTTCTGCCGCCTTACGGTCATTTTCATCTACACTCTCCTTCCTCTCCCATTCCTCTTCTTCGAGAAATACCGCCATCAGAAGCTCTCTTTGCCACAAGCCGGGATACTGAGCGGGCTTTCCCTGTCCATGATAATCGGCTTTCATTACGCCTATGCTCCGTTTATTACCTTACTCTTTGTATATTATGTAATCCTGAACTCCATTTCCTTCAGAAAGCCTTTTTTGAACCTTCAGCATATGTGGCTTATCGGGATCACCGGATTGGTGAGCCTGGGGACGGCGCTGGCTTTCATCGGCCCCTATGCCCTGGAAAGCCACTACTTAATCAATCCCTTAATACACTTATCATACGATAAGTTTACGCTGGACTCCGCCACCTTCAGCACGCTATTTACCAGACAGGAATTTCCTCAGTATCACAAGGGCTATATCGGCTTAAGCTTTCTTGTCCTTTCCATTTTAGGCATTTTCTCCGCCTTGCGCAGGAAAAAATATCCTCTCCTGGCCATATACGCCTTCTGTTTCTACCTTGTTTTGGGGTATGAGACCGCCATCTACAAATATATTCCTCTCATCTATGCCCAATTGGCCACCGAGCGTTTGATTCTCTATCTGATCCTGTTCATGGCCGTCATGGCGGGAGAGGGGATCAAGCTCTTAAAGTCCGGCCTTTCTCCGCTCATCAAAGGGCGGGGTTGGCAGATACTCTTCTTTGTCCTGGCGGTGATCTGCTTCCTGGATGTAGGGGTTACCAATGACCGCCGCTGGGCCCAGACCCATAGCATGGCGCAGAGTTTTAAAAACTTTTCCCAAAAGCTGGCCAAATCCGACTTGCCCCATGTCCGCACCATCCGCTCCTATCTGGTCTGCTCTGAACCCAGGATACAGTGGATGTTCGCTAACATATTTCCGTCCACTTTGACGGTGGAAACCCCTTCGTCAATTATCAGGGGCGATATCCGTTTTCTTGCGGGTAGAGGTCTGCCCTATATTGACGACGGAAAAAGCTGGGTGCAACGAGACCTTGAGGTCAACAAAAGAATTCTCTCCACTCAGGAACTACTCTACCTTCTGAATATTTCCTATGTCTTCTACGTAGACAACCATCGCAAAAACTTTATCCTGAACAATCCGCGCCACACTCCGGCGATCGCCTCGGGACAGATAGGCTGGCAAAAAGGGTTCTCCGCCTACCATAAGCCCGGCGCCCAAAATATCGTGGAACCGTTTATCCGGCAATTGGGTTTAAATATGGAGCATAACAGCGCCCGGCAATTGTTCCTGGTTAAAGACCTGCGGCTTCCTGACCGGCCTTTCAATGAAAATTCCAGCCTGCGGATACTAAACTTCGAACAAACAACCAACAAGAGCCTTTTCGATGTAGAGGCCAGTCATGATTGTTATCTCCAGCTCTCCCACAGCTATTATCCCTTCCTTCATGTTTACCTCGATGATAATGAGGCGCCTTTTTATGAAACAGCTCTGGGGACGATTGCTGTCCCTCTGCCGGCGGGGCGGCACCAAATCAAGGTTGAGCCTTATTTTTCCCCTATACGCAAAGTTTGCTATATTCTGAACCTGATTTTTCTGGTATTGGCAGTGGCGTTTTATCAGTATTTCAAGATCAAACCTGCTAAACCCGAATAATTCGGGATCATAAATACGCTCCCGCTGGTCGCTTCCACAGCGGGAGTTTTCGGTAATTTGTATGAGCCATTTTGTTTTTTGGCCGTTATTATATAAGTGCTTATATTCAAATAACATCATTAATGTTTACCGTGAATTTATGAATAATCCGGGTAAAGAAGACAGCCTAACTTGAGCGTATAGGTATTTTCCATTTTCCCCCTCCCCTGGTGGGAGGGGATCAAGGGGAGGGGGAACCTCTTGGAGTTACCCATCCACCCCCACCTAACCTCCCCCATCAAGGGGGAGGGAACAACAAAAGTCCGCACCGCTCAGGTGCGCTAAATTGAGGTATATTGTGCGTAACTTTGCTGTTTTTCTCCGGTTGCTGCGAACGCCCAGGCTACTTTCCAAAGTGGCCCAAAACCGGTTTATGGCAAACCGGACTTATCGCTCCGAAATGACGCCCGGAAGAAAGCTTCAATTGCTGGTGTTGATTGTAACCCGTCGTTGTAACCTGCGTTGCCGGATGTGTATGCAGGATCATAATGCGCATCTTCGGCAAGAAAAGGAGCGCATAGGTCTTGATGAGTACAAAAAGCTGCTTGACGAGGTGAAGGGATGGAGCCCGGTCATCCAGATGACAGGTGGAGAGCCGTTTATCTACCGTGAAATTGATGCGTTAATAGAAATGGTGAAGGAAAGAAATTTGGTCTGTATGATAAATACGAATGGGACAATGTTACAGAAGCATGCCGGGGTAATCGTAGATTTAGGCGTGGAAAAGGTTACCGTATCAATTGAAGGGCCGCCTGAAGTCCATAATCGGATTTGTGATTTTGATAGGGCTTATGAGCTGGCTCTTTCCGGAATACAAGCCCTGGCGGAGGCAAAAAAGAAACGCCGCAGTCCTTATCCTTTTATTGATGTAAAGAGTGTGATTACTCCCGCCAATGCCGGGCGGTTGGAGCCGGTGGTAAAATTGCTTGATACAGGCTGGATTCAGATGGTAGACTTTGTCCACATGTGGTTTCTCCACCCGGCGCAGGTTGAAATTCATAAGAAACTGAACCCGGGAGCAGATTATTATCCCCCCCATGAGTTTCCCCTTTTCAAACAGGAGGAACTTGCGTATGCTATGAAACATATTCGAGAGTTGCAGCGCCGGTATAGTCATTACCCATTTATAGTTTTTCCTGATATTCCGGATGATCTGATGAGATCATACTATAGCGACCCCGCTAAAAGACTGTACCGAAACCGCTGTATTTACCCTTATGAAACTGCGCGAATTCTCCCCAACGGCGATGTCCTGGCCTGTCCGGAAGATATTGCGGCAAAAGCCATTTTAGGAAATATCCGTGATAGAACTATCCATGATAGAACTATCCGTGATAGAAGTTTAACTGATGTTATCCAAGGGGAAAAAGCACAGGATTTTTTAGAAAAACTGGATAAGTCCGGCGGCGCTTGGCCTATATGTACCAGGTGCTGCGGTATTTTTCGATCCTAATTCGGAAGTTCTTCTAAGTAACTCATGTTACGGC
Source organism: bacterium (assembly GCA_003230535.1). Taxonomy (GTDB): domain Bacteria; phylum SZUA-182; class SZUA-182; order SZUA-191; family SZUA-191; genus SZUA-191. The sequence continues at coordinate 164 of QIEW01000218.1, read as the reverse complement.
AAACTAAAATACTGACCAAGTCTCGGTGATTTTAACCGCAGAGAACGCAGAGGTCACAGAGAATTTCCTATAGTCAGACCTCGTAAATATGGGTGAAAATCAGTCCATTTTTTGGACACTTCATGGAGGATAGAATTGTATTTCGGGAATCCTTCCCGAAATGA
>QIEW01000377.1 GCA_003230535.1 bacterium | reverse complement strand
GCTTGGAGGAATATCTAAATGCCTTAGTGAACATTAGATATAAAATAAGCGTCTCTCCGGATGCTCCCCCTGGGGTATCCGCGGTGCGAGCTACTTTCGGATGTTACAAGAAATTTACTGAAGGGGATGAGATGCTCAAAGGAGGAGGAGGGGTTTCTTTTACCGTGGAGGTTAATTCCAACCAATTTAAAAATCCTGGTGATCTGGAAATGGAGTTTGAAGCCGCCCAGTATTTCCACCAGGAACAGGCAAGGTTAACCGGTCTCCTGAACAAGCTCGTCAAACCTCCGTCAAACAGCGAATTTGTAGATAGATATTTATATAATTATAATGTTGGAGAGTATAAGGCCGACCTTGAGAAAGCTGAAGCCTATCAGTTGATGGCGTCTCACCGTATAGAGCGGGCCAGCCTCAGCCCGGACATTGTACTTCAGGCCCAGGCCAAACAGTATCTGGATATATTAAGGCAGCGGAAGCTGTCGGTTCAACATCTACCGTCTGCAAAAACAGAGGAGGAATAATCATGGCAGAACCTATCACGTTGGTACAACACATTAAAAATACTGGACGGGAACATCCGGAGGCAGCAGCAGAATTATCCCAGCTGGCCGGACTGCTGGGAGACGTAGCGGCAGTGGGTAAGACTATTTCCAGGGAAGTAAATAAAGCGGGATTAGTGGAACTTCTTGGGCTTACCGGAGAGGTGAACGTACAAGGCGAGGAAGTAAAGAAACTGGATGATTACGCTAACGATACCATTATAAAGGCGCTGGAGCGCTCCGGCCATGTGTGTGTGATGGCCTCGGAGGAAGTCCCCGACCCTATTCCGGTAGCCGCAGGCTATGAAGGGCCGTATGCAATCTCGTTTGACCCGCTGGACGGTTCCTCCAATATTGACGTAAATGTAAGCATCGGCACTATATTTTCTATACGACGTAAAACCACCGCCGGCCCGGCAGGCACAGCCGAAGACCTGCTCCAACCAGGTCGGACACAAACCTGCGCCGGCTATATCATCTACGGCTCCAGCACCATCCTGATTTATACCGCCGGCTTCGGTGTGCATGGGTTTACCCTGGATCAAAGTATAGGAGAGTTCCTGCTCTCCCATCCTGATATAAAGATTCCCGCTAAAGGCAAAATTTACAGCGCAAATGAAGGGAATTACAACTACTGGAGTGAAGGCGCTAAAAAGTATATAGATTACGTCAAGCAGGTCGATAAAGCTACCGGGCGACCTTATAGCGCTCGATACATCGGCTCGCTGGTGGCCGATTTCCACCGCAATCTCATCTACGGCGGCATATTCCTCTATCCCATGGACTATAAAGATCCGGCCAAGCCCAAAGGTAAACTGCGGCTGTTATATGAGGCGTCGCCCATGGCCTTTATCGTGGAGCAAGCCGGCGGAGACGCCAGCACCGGCGCCGAAAAAATCCTGGATATCGTCCCGACCGGACTGCACCAGCGGGTCCCATTAATTGTCGGCAGTAAAGAGGATGTGGAACTGGCGGAAAAATTTGTGCAGGGAAAAGTGTAACCTCCAAAGCATCAATGCGACTGGTATTTAAAATCTATGGCGGGGAGGTTGCAAACAGATAAAATGCAACCTGCCTAAGACCATCCTCAATAACTCTCATACCAAGTTGCCATCAAACAGGCATAATACAAACCATACAGAGGGGAATATGATGTTTGTAATGCGCAAGTTCATGCTATTGTTACTGGTTATTGTGATGGGTGGTTGCGCCATAGTTACCGTGCCGCTATTTCCTTCTACCGAGCCGTTGGAGGAGGTAGTAGTGGGAGGTCGGGGCCGGGATAAGGTACTGCTGCTGGATGTCTCGGGGATTATTTCTACGGCAGAAAGCTCCTCTATCGGCGGCATTAAAGAGGAGCCCAGCCTGGTGGCCCAGATCAAAGAACAACTGGAGCTGGCCTCCCGCGACGAGCATGTCCGGGCGGTAGTCGTCAAGATCAACACCCCCGGCGGGACGGTCACCGCCAGCGATATCCTGCACCATGAGCTGCTGCGGTTCAAACAAATGTATAATGTAAAACTTATCGCCTGCTTGATGGACCTGGCCACTTCCGGCGGATATTATGTGGCTACGGCGGCGGATAAGATCATCGCCCACCCTACTACGATCACCGGCAGCGTGGGGGTGATCGTGCTAAAGCTCAATCTGGACGGCTTGATGGAGAAGTTGGGCATCGAGGATGAGAGCCTGAAGACAGGCGATAAAAAGGATATCCTCTCCCCCGCCCGTCCGATTACCCCCGAGGAGCGGAAGCTGGTCAAAGATCTGTTGGCCGCCCACCAGCAGCGCTTCCTCCAGGTCATCCGGGAGGGCAGGCCGAACCTGGACGAACAGACCATCGCCCGGATCAATGACGGCCGGATCCTCTCGGCTAAGGAAGCCGGTGATTTAGGTCTGGTGGACTACGTGGGATATCTGGACCAGGCCATCGCCCTGGCTAAGCAAGAGGCGGGACTCCCTGAGGCTAAGGTAATCGTCTATCGCCCCCCCCATAGCTACCGTGAAAACATCTATACCCAAGGAACGACTACCGTCAGCAATTCCCAAATCAAAATCAGTCTGCTGCCGTTTGACCTCCCAAAATTCAAATCGGCCGGCAACCCTCAATTCATGTATCTCTGGCTGCCTTGATAGCAGATTATTGTCAGGACCAAAAGCGGTTTTCACAATACCTGGACCAACAGCTACACCATCCTTAAAATCTGGGTGAGAATCATTAAAATCACGCACAATTCAAGAAAAATACCCCTTTAAAATCATGTTTAAGCAAGGGCGGATAATATTTATACTAAATTTGCGTTTAAAACATAGATTATTAAGGTGCGAACAAGCAGCTATTGATTTTAGTGTATCAGGTGCTTTTCGCAACTTTTCTAAAGAACGGCACAACTGGTCTTCTACTCTTTCCATAGACGAAAAGCATTTGTTTCTGAAATCATTTTCCTTGATATAGTCCCATACGTTTTCGGTTGGATTTACTTCGGGGCTGGAAGAGGGTTGGTATACGAAGCGAATATTTTCTGGTTTGTTTAGCTTTTCCGATGTGTGCCACGATGCTCCATCTACTTGCATAAAAATAAAATAATCAGAAAAGTCTTCGGATACTTTATCAAGAAATATCTGGATAGTATCAATGTTTACATACGGTAATACGAGAGATGACTTTTCCCCTGTTTCGGGACATGCAGCCATAAAGGAAGATGTATACTCTCTGATTATTTGTTGTTTAGCCACTGGTCTTATTCTAATACTAACTTGCGCTTGAACATATACTATTATACAAAATTAACCAATTGATATATTTGAGATTTTAGCGTTTTATTATTATAGTTTTAACGCGAGTTAGCGCACCTCCGGTCGTTCAGACTGTCGGGTCTGAGGACCCGACAGCACATGGAGCTATATCTGCTTGTTTTGTTGGACATAAAAAAGGAAATTCCTATACGATGAACTTAGCGCCCTACGGGCGAGCTTTACACTTCCTCTCCCCTGGGGGGAGGACAAGGGGGGTCACACCTGTCTTATTTCCCCTCACCCTCACCCCAAAGGGGCGAGGGGACTAAAAGGTGTTTTGCGGCTTATGCAAGTATCTAACCGGACACTACTGACCCGTATTATTCATAAATCCACGGCAAACATTGATGATGTTATTTGAATACAGCTAATTACAAAATAACGGTCAAAAAACAAAATGGCTCATACAA
>QIEW01000262.1 GCA_003230535.1 bacterium | reverse complement strand
AGAGCATCTACCTCCAGCCCCGAATCGTCGGCAATTGTCAGCTCTCCCAGCGCTTCAGCTACTGTCCGGGCCTTGCATAAGGCATTTTCCCGGAAGCTGGCCCCTTTTTCCTCTAAGGGTAGGGGTAAGGGTAAATCGGATAGAGAGAGGAGGTTAAGCCCCGGAGCAGATGGATCCAAAGCCTGAAGGATTTGTCTTATTTCCCGCAGCTTATGCCGGTTGTAAGTGGCCACGACTAATTTACGCAAGTTGGCTGGTGGCGGTAAATTGTGTATCGGGCATTATCGCCCGTGCAAGGATATTTATCCCGTTTTCCAGAGAAGAGTAAAAATTCCTCATCCTCGGTTTATATTTTAAACCCTTTTGTAGAATGACCGTGGATGACCCTTTTGGTTATTCCCCGCTTACTGGATTTAATAAACTCTAGCAGATGGTTTATCTCGGGGGTTGAATCAAACTCCGCTTTAATCCGCGCTAATGCCTGGGTGGTATTAAGATGCGAGTAAAACAGGATCTTATAGGCATGCTTTAGGTCTGTAATAGCCTTGGGACTAAATCCATGCCGCTTGAGACCTATCGCATTTACTCCGTAAATCTGGATCCGATTTCCTGAAGCCATCGCATAGGGGACAATATCCATCGGCAGTCCGGAACCTCCGCCGACCATTGAATATGCTCCAATACGTACATGTTGATGAACCCCGGTAAGGCCGCCTACAATGGCATGGTCCTCAATGAGGATATGCCCTGCCAGAGCTGCACAATTGGCTAAGATAACCGACTTGCCCACAATACAGTCATGGGCTACATGGGCATAGGCCATAATGTAGCAGTCATCACTGATTACTGTTTGCCCCTTGTCCTGGGCGGTGCCTCGATGAATGGTAGAAAATTCCCTAATGACGCATCTATTCCCAATCCTAACCCAGGTCTCCTCGCCCTTAAACCCCATATGCTGGGGAACGGAACCGATGATAGCATGCGAAAATACCTGGCAGTCCTCGCCTATCTCGGTATAGTTCTCGATAACCGCATGAGCAGCGATGGAACTGTCCTTTCCGATAATCACTTTAGAGCCAATTACAGCATAAGGTCCGATGGTGACACCTTCCCCTAAGATTGCCTGTGGGTGAACGGTAGCTGTGCGATGTATCTCCATTATTGGCTCTCTCCTTGCTGTTCTAGGTTTCTTTTCCCGATATAGGCCAGCAACTCGGCCTCCGCCACCATTTTCTCCCCCACATAAGCCTGCCCCCTCATCTTCCAGCCTCGTCTATGTTTATGAGTTACTACCACGTCCATCTTCAGCTGATCATTAGGGTAAACAGGTTTCCTGAATTTAACCTTTTCCATCCCCATAAAGTAGATCAATGTCCCTTGAGGATCTCCTTCTAACCCCTGCGAGACAATATTAAGTAAGGCGCCCGCCTGAGCCATCGACTCAATAATCAATACTCCAGGCATAATGGGATTTCCCGGAAAGTGTCCCTTAAAATAAGGTTCATCCGCCCTGATGTTCTTTATGCCCACCACTCTTTTACCTTTCTCCAACTCCAGGATGCGGTCCAAAAATAAAAATGGTTCCCGATGCGGCAAGATTTTCTTTATGTCTTCCATTTCCAGCATATATTCCTCCTTATGGAAATATTTCAAAAGCCGTCTATTTTTAAAATTCCCTGCTTGGTCTTGTAAAATATAACATTATATGGTAAACTTATCAGATATGGAGCATAAATTTTTAACCTCAGACAATAACAGCCAAAGAATAGCGCAGGATAGGCGCGGGCAACCTACGCCTATGTTGAGCCGTTATCTGTTTTGCGGCTCTCGATCGCAGTATCGCCGGGTATCCGAGGCAAAATGCGGTTATTATATAGATCAACCGGATAAGAGCCTGTTACAACTGATAATAACTACCGGAATTCTCTGTTTCATGGATGCTGTTTTTAGTATATATCACATCCACCAGGGAGCTTTGGAAGTCAATCCGGTTGCCGCGGTTTGGTTTAAACTGGGCTACGGATATTTTTTAGGTTTTAAATTGTTACCCACGGCCGCAGGTTTGTTCTTCCTCCTCCTCCACCAAAATTTCCGTTTCGCATGGAAAGGTACCGTTGGGATTATGGTCTTTTATACAGTGGTCGTTGGTTATCATTTAAGCCTGTTTTTCTGGTATTAATAACCGGTTTCCTCCCTATAAGAGTGGTTTAGTCCTTTAAATCTTTTTTCCTGACCGCCTAATCTGTAGCTTAAGTATCCCTTTCTTATCTTAGCACATTTCCCTCAAAAACTTGCGTCAGAGGCGCAAATTATTTCTGTAAACTGTGACTGTCAGGCCGTTTGCAAGGAGTTTGGTTGCGGCCAAAGGCCGCGGTGGCGAGATAGAATAATATCTTAATTCCAGGCAAACTCCCTGCGAAATCCGCCTTTAATAGTTTATTCAACATCTTTTCTCTAAAAATCGGCACACTAATTGCATATTACAATAATACTGGCCATTTTAATAACCTAGGGAACTATCCGGATAGTCCTTAAAACTATTGCACATACAGTGCAATAAAAAAACCAAGAAAGGAGGAGAAATATGGTAAGTAAGGCGAATTTAAGAGAAATAGAAGATAAAGTTCTTAATCCCTTAAATGAGATTCTACTACTCTCTTATGGCACCGAACTCTACCGGCTTATTTTACACAAAATTGAAAAAACGGTGTATCATTTAGAGAAACAAAAACTTATTTACCGGCGCTGGCAATGATCCACTTCTAAGCACTTGAAGATTAATATATTAATAATATGACAATAAAAACCCCCGTCTTTGGGTTTCCAGGACGGGGTTTTTATTTAGCCAAACTCCCTCCAACACATTAGCAGGGCATCACAGGCTTTGCTAGCCGGAATATACTTTTACCCATCCACTTTATTAGCGACTATTCATAGGAGATCTAATTATTGGGTAGAAATTTTTTTTAAAAGATTTTCTTCAATAACTGGTCTTCTCCCTGATTATTCATAAATACAAGGCAAACAGTGATGATGTTATTTAAATACAGCCAGTTATAAAATAACGGTCAAAAAATAAAATTTTTGTACAAATTACCGAAAACTCCCGGTATGGAAGCGACCAACGGGAGCATATTTATGATCCCGAATTATTCGGGTTCTGGATAACCCGGATTAATTATTAATTATCAGAACCAAATATGTCAAGGGAAATCCTTCGCTGCGTTGCAGGAAACATAACGGTAAGCGCATGTGTTCCATAGCCATTTAAATAATTTCCTATGCGATCAAGTGAAAATACCCCATCCTATTTGTTTTAACGGGGAGTGTGATGTGGATTTTGCTAATACCAATTTGCAATCAATACATACAGATATCATATAGATGTTTCGTAACTTCTCAAAAAGTTGAGGGAGAGGAGTTGTATTTTATGGAGAAGTGTATATAATGTGTTAGGTAGATATTTTGAATAATCACG
>QIEW01000073.1 GCA_003230535.1 bacterium | reverse complement strand
CGCTGCCGTCTGCGAGAAAGATATGAGCCTTCATTTGGAGCAAGTCTATGACCCCTTGAAAGTTTTGCTCGGTACCGATAGGGATTTGGACGGGAGTGGGGCGAATGCCGAACGTCTTTTCAATATCGCCCAAAGCACGGATGAAATTGGCTCTCTCCCGATCCATCTTGTTGATAAATACCAGCCGGGGAAGCTCATATTCATCGGCAAATTTCCATACTCTTTCGGTCTCCACCTTCACGCCGGAAATGGCGGAGACCAAAATTAAAGCCGCGTCAGCCGCCTTGAGACAAGCGTGAGTATCCGGCAGGAAATTGGCGAACCCGGGAGTGTCGATGAGATTTAACTTATGTTTGGACCATTCGCAGAAGCTGAAGGAAGAACTCAAGGATATCTGACGCTTAATCTCATCCGGATCATAATCCATGGTAGCGGTGCCATCGTTTACCTTCCCCAGCCGGGTGATAGCGCCGGCATTATAAAGCATAGCTTCAGCTAATGATGTCTTGCCGGCGCCCCCATGAGCAATAATACCTATATTCCTAAGCTCCTGGATATTAAACTCCTTCATCTTGCTCTCCTTGGCAAATGGTTATAAAACTCACCCACTACAGCAGGAAATTAGAATCCTACTTAAATTCTCTGTTTATAATTTCCTCAGTCATTTTTATGAACTTTTCTCCCTGCTTTAGGGCATCCAAACATTCAGCTTGATCAAATTCCTTATTAGCCTCATAATCAGCATTTTCCCTTAATTCTTTTATATATGCCAAAGACTTACTGTAGGTTCTCTCAATAATTCCGGCTTTAACATAATGAAGGCCAAACATTTTAACCACCCCACTATGCTTGATAGGATCAACATTTTTTATAAAAAGTACTGCCCGGGCTGCATGATACATGGCATAGTAAACTCTGGATACAGCGTCGGCATAAAAGCTTTTTTCATACAAGGCCTCGGCTGCCATCAATTTTCCTCTAGCCTGTTTTAATCTCCTTTGCACCCTCTTCTTTTAGCTCTTCCGCCATAATATTTTTCCATCTTTTTCAATATTTCTTGCGAAGCTGGAGTGTAACTGCTTTAGGCGCTCAAATTCAGTTATATCAAGTATTTTCGCTGAGATATATGTATCATATTCAATAGAGAGATCCAGGGCTGTGCCGCAGATTTCGCGGTTCTTTTCAAAATCTCTCCCCTCTGTCAAGACCAGCACATCAATATCAGAGCTGTCCGTACCCTTACCCCGGGCCTTTGAGCCGAACAATTCCAATAATCTGATATATTCAGGAAGCTTTTTTCTAAGCTCGGCCTCAAATTCAGCGATAGCCCTTCTTTCGTTTGGTTTAAACATGTTAAAGTATGTACCCTTTTTGTTGTATACAGAATATATATCCCTATAGTTTCGCTTGCCTCATAAATACCTTTGCCGATTACACCACTTTTGTAGCTAAATCAAACTTCATTTTATCCCAATCATTGCTAGAAGTAAACTCCTCTGCTAAGATAAGGATAAGAGGTGACGAAAAAATGCTGGTAGTAGGGATAACCGGTGGGGTAGCTACCGGGAAAAGTCTGGTGGCCGGAGAGTTTGCCAGGTTGGGGGCTAGGGTAGTGGATGCGGACGCCTTGGCCCGAAAGGTATTGGAGCCGGACCTGCCTGCCTGGAGGGAGGTTGTGGCTGAGTTTGGCCGCCATATACTTGCACCTGATGGAACTATCGACCGAGCTAAACTGGGAGATATAGTGTTTGCCGACCCGGAGAAGCGGAGCAGGCTGGAGCAAATCATCCATCCCCGAGTGCTGGCAGAACAGGTACGAAGGTTGGCAGAACTGAAAATCCAAGGGGCTCAACCGTTGGTAGTTTTGGATGTTCCTTTGCTTATCGAGGTAGGCTGGCATAAGCTGGTAGATCGGGTGGCGCTGGTAATGGCGGACTATCAATGCCAAGTGAAGCGTCTCCAGCGGCGGAACGGGTTAAGCGAGGAGCGGGCCAAGCTTCGGATAGAGGCCCAACTGCCCTTGCTGGAGAAGCAAAAACATGCCCACTATATCATCTACAACAATGGTTCTGTGGAAGAGGCATTATCCCAGGCAAAATCTGTCTATAACCAGTTAGCGCCCTGCGGGCGGGGTTAAATCCTGCCCCCCTTTATTAAAGGGGGGAACCCGTTGTCTCCCTCTTTGGAAAAAGGATTGAGGTGAGGGGGGTCACACCTGTCTTATTTCCTTACCCTAACCCTTGTATAATTATGTTAGAGGATATAGTTTAGCTGGCGGTTGGGGCGTGACAGACCGTTTAATCCTCTCCCCAAAGGGGCGAGGGGATGAGCCAGGAAATTCATATACGTTAAATTTATTGGCTGTGTAGTTTCGGCTGTTAATTCAGGAGATATTAAACATGGAGGTTAGTTATGAGTGAAAAGGCCCGATTGGGGAGCACGAAAGGCACCGCTGTCGAGGAGCGGGTGGATAGAAATTTCAGGGGAGAAACCGGAGAGGTGGGGTTGTATTTGGCTATGGCCCGACAAGCTGAGGAGCAAGGCTATCCGGAGGTAGCCGCGGCCCTGAAAGGCATTGCCTGGGAGGAGGCGGCTCATGCCGCCCGGTTTGCCGAGTTGAACGGCTTGGTTTCTTTGTTAAGGAAAATTTAGAGCGCATGTTAAAAGGCGAGCAGGGAGCAAATGCTAAAAAGTATGAAGCTTCTTTGCAGGCAAAAGAGGCGGGTTGTGACAGCGCCAGCGGTTTCTTCCGGGAGTCGTCCCAGGATGAGGGACGACACGCCCGCATCCTGCAAGGTCTGTTAGATAGATATTTTTCTTAAACCATAACGGAATAGGAGGCCAAAGATGAAAAAGGTATACTATCTGTTGCCGTTAATCCTGGGTCTGGTGTTGGTTTTGGGCAAACCGGCTGAGGCGGAGGAGAAGAATGAAAAAGAGAAGTATCCCTTTTATCCTTCCCTGCTCACCACACATACAGGTAAGCCGTTAAAGTCTACAGATTTTGAGTCGCCTGAAGTGTGCCGGGAGTGCCATACCGAAATCTATGACCAGTGGAAAGGCTCTATGCATTCGAGCGCCTGGGATGATCCGGTGTTTCAAGCCCTGTGGCGGATGGGAAACAAGGAGACCGGAGGTCTGACGGAGAAGCTGTGCGCCGGTTGCCATACGGCTATCGGTGTAGTGTCTGAGGAGCTTCTCAAGAAGGATGAGAAAGGGGATTATAAACTCAGCGAAATTGCCAAATACGGCGTGCAATGCGATGTCTGCCACTCGGTGAGGGCGGCCACCTTCCTTGACGCCCGCGGCCACGAACCCCATAACGCCACCCTGCTCCTGGAGCCTGGCGGCGTAAAGCGCGGGCCATTCAAAGATTCCAGTTCCCCCCATCATGAGACCGCCTACTCCGAGCTGCATACTAAAGCGGAATTCTGCGCTAATTGCCACAATGTGTTCCATCCGCTCAACGGATTCCCCATCGAACGCACCTATGATGAGTGGAAATTTTCAGTCTATGCCCAAAACGGCATTGCCTGCCAGGACTGCCACATGGCCACGGTGGAGGATGCGATAGAGGTGGCCCGAACCCTGAAAAAGGTCAAGCGACCGGGTAAGGCCGCCAACGACGGTCCAATGCGGGAGCACATCTATAGTCACTATTTTGTCGGGGGTAACTTCACCATTCCGGCTCTGCTGGGTTACCCTAAACATTCCGAGATGGCCAAGAAGCGGCTCCAAAGCGCCGCCAAACTGGAGATTCTCCCCCCGTCTGAGGTAAAGGCCGGTCAATTAGGTAAAGTGAAGGTGAAAGTGATTAATGTGGGAGCCGGCCACAACCTGCCTACCAGCCTTACCGAAATACGCCAGATGTGGTTAGAGGTAAAAATAACCGATAACTCAGGCAAAAAATTACTGCACTCCGGCTGGATGGATGAGAAACACAATCTGGAACCTGATACAGTAATCTTCCACGCTTATGCCATGGATGGCGAGAACAAGCACACCATCAAGCCCTGGGAGGTGGTTCGTTTTGAATACAACCACACCATTCCTCCAAAAGGGTCAGCTACTGCCGTCTATAGCTTTGTGGCGCCCGCTGACGTAAAAGGCCCCCTCCAAGTCAAGGCCACCCTGCGCTATCGCTCCTTCCCGCAGAAGGTAGCTAACCTGCTGTTGGGTAAGGACGCTCCCACCCTTCCTATAGTGGATATGGTAAAGGCGTCTACAGAGGTGACTGTGAAGTAACTGATGTAATGCTAATATAAAGCAAAGTGTTGCATGGCAAGCCCATTTAAGATAAACTAAAGCCGTAGTTCTTAATTGGGCTTGCCAATTTTTCTTCAAACACAGGAAATTATAGGTTGATACATCTAGTTGAAAAGAGCATGTTCTTTCCTAGTCCGCTGGAGGAGGTTTTTGCCTATCATGCTACCATAGAGAATATCCCTCGATTAATGCCGGACTATTTAAGGATCAAAATTCTGAAGGCTCCCTCCGAGATTTTGGAATTGGGAGACAAAATACATCTGAGGGTTATTTTGTATGCTTTACGTATCAATTGGGAGGCCACAATTACTGAGTGCGATAAGAACGTTAGATTTACAGATGTGCTGACTAAGGGTCCCTTTGCCCTATGGAAACATCAGCATTTGTTCGAAGATAAAAATGGCGGGACATTAATGACGGACCGGATCGAGTACAAACTGTGCTCCGGAATTTTTGGTCTATTGACTTCCAATTTTTTTGTCCGCACAGAGCTGGAAGATATATTTTCCAGCCGCCACCAAAAGGCATTACAGCACCTTACCGTGAGAGAGTAGGCTGTTTATGGACGAGCTGACTGAGTTTCAATGGGTATATTTATTTGAGGTAACCGCGCCGATATTTTATCGGGTTAAGAGAGGTCACCTAAAAAGCGAAGAAGACAAAAAAGCGTTTCTTCATTTCGAGGAATCAGAAAAGCCTCACGCCCCCCAAATAAAGGAATTCTTAAGGCAACAGGGTCGGAGAGTATTTCCCTGGCCTCAATTGCTTGAGGTGGGTGCGGCAACCTTTTCACATCTGGTGTCCGTTTTTGGCGAAAAGACCATGTATTATTTTGAGTATATATTTGAAAATAAAGCTGTAGGTGTCTATACTAGGCTATCGAATGGAACCAAAGACGAAAAATTCAGAGAGATTACTCATCGGTTACTTGAGGAGGAGCTTCCTCACCTTGAGTTCTTCCAAAACAAATTAAACAAAAAATCTTTTAATACCAAGGGGCTGTCATGAAACCCGAATAATTCGGGTAAAACAGCTAGAGCAGCTTTAAGATTGCAACCGGCAGGTAAACGTGTTGAATATTAGAGTAATTATCCAGTTTAATTTTTAGGTAAATCCGTTCAGAAGTGAATTTATTTTAGTAGCATAAAATTAATGAAAAAGCGTTTGACAATCCCTTTAGATGTTATATAATTATTATGAGGTTAGTCAGCTAACGGAATGTCGCAATTTAACAGCAGCTTTTAGAGGAGGGTTCTGACGATGGTTAATTATAAAGATGTTTTAGGCCGCCCCATATACTCTATCCAAGAGGGTAGACGTTGTGGCAGAATATGTGATGTAGTGATAGATTTTCAAGCTCACCGGATATTGGGAGTTATTGCCGAAGGAAGTTGGGATAATCCTTCCAAAGTGATCGCCTTGGAAAGCATCTCGACTTTCGGCAAGGATTCAGTCATGATTCAAAGCGATACGCAGGTGGAAGCTCCCAGTGAGAATAATACCCTGGCCCAAGCCATTAGTAATCGGATAAACTGGAATAACCTGCGGGTCATTAAGGATAGCGGGGAGCAGATGGGAAGTCTGACAAACCTTATGTTTGATGATAAAAGCGGTGAGATTTCCAATTATGAAATTTCGGGGGGCATATTTAAAAAACTCATGGGAGGGACAGCCAGTCTACCCAAGGATGGCGTTATCGCTGTTGGGGTTGATTGTATGGTAGTCAATCATCAAGCCGAAATCGAAATTAAGGAAACCGAAGGAACCCGCAAAATAGTTGTCGGAACCATTGACGAACTCAAAGTAGACCTGGAAAAGGCGTCCACGGCTGCGGTAGAGAAAATAAAAGGGGTTA
>QIEW01000199.1 GCA_003230535.1 bacterium | reverse complement strand
TGGTCGCTTCCATAGCGGGAGTTTTCGGTAATTTGTATGAGCCATTTTGTTTTTTGACCGTTATTTTATAACTAGCTGTATTTAAATAACATCATTAATGTTTGCCGTGGATTTATGAATAATCCGGGGTGGAGTGACTTAGCCTGCTGTGGTTCGGAAATTTATTCTTTCGGGCTTGATAAATCAAATTCCTGCATTTATAATAAGCTCCTACAATTTGCAAATTTTATTGCGGGAAAAATGAACCCGGAAGAGACAACATGTCTGAGAGAACCTTTTACATTACCACGCCAATTTATTATGTAAACGATGTGCCCCATATCGGACATGCCTATACCACGGTTTGTGCGGATGTGCTGGCTAGATGGGAGCGGCTGCGCGGTCGGCGGGTATTTTTCCTGACCGGCACCGACGAGCATGGGCAGAAGATGGAGAAAGCAGCTTTTAGCAAGGGGTTTGGTGTTGGTTTTAATTCTTGTCTGGAGCTAGCGGATCACATGTCGGAACAGTTTAAGTCCCTGTGGGTCAAGCTGAATATCTCTAATGACGACTTTATCCGCACCACGGAAGCGAGACATGCCCGGGCGGCGCAAGCTTTTTTCAAGACAATCTGGGATAGGGGCGACATCTATAAGGGGGAGTATGAGGACTGGTATTGCACTCCCTGCGAAACTTTTTGGACCGAAACGCAGCTATTGTCGGATAAAACCTGCCCCGAATGCGGACGTCCTACGGATAAGCTTAAAGAAGAGAGCTATTTCTTCCGGCTCTCAGCCTATCAGCAAAAGTTACTGGATCACATAGAAGCCAACCCGGACTTTATCTACCCCGCCTCCCGCCGCGCTGAAGTAGTGAGCTTCATAAAGAGCGGCCTGCGGGACTTAAGTATCTCGCGCACCAGCTTCAAGTGGGGCATACCGGTGCCTCTGGATGAGCGGCATATTATCTATGTGTGGTTCGATGCGCTTGTCAATTATCTTACCGCCGCCGGTTACCCCGACGATATGGAGAAGTTCCAGCAGATATGGCCGGCGGACATTCATCTGATGTCTAAAGATATCCTGCGGTTCCATGCCGTGTTTTGGCCGGCGTTCCTGATGTCGGCCGGATTTGCTCTGCCCCGGCGGGTGGTGCTGCACGGCTGGTGGACGGTTGAAGGTCAGAAGATGTCCAAATCCCTGGGGAATGCTGTTGACCCCAACCTTCTGGCCGATAAATATGGCGTGGATCCCCTGCGCTATTTTATGCTCCGGGAGGTGGCTTTCGGTCTGGATGGCGACTTTTCCCAGTCAGCCTTTATCGGGCGGTTCAACAGCGATCTGGCTAATGATTTGGGGAACCTGGTGCACCGGAGCTTGAGCATGGTTAACAGGTATTTTAAAGGGATAGTCCCCGAACCGCAGACTGAAATGGAAATGCCGGGACTTAAGCAAAAATGTGAGCAGACCATCTCCCAGGTAGAACAACTATTTCAGGATCTGGCCCTCCATAAGGTGCTGATAGAGATCTGGGACTTGATAGGCGCCACCAATAAATACATCGCCGATACCACTCCCTGGGAACTCAATAAAGACAAGTCCAAAGCCCCTCAGCTGGCATTCGTGATCTATAATATTCTGGAAGCTCTCCGGATGATTGCGGCGCTTATCTCCCCCGTCATGCCCGCTACCGCTCAACGCATATGGCAGCAACTTGGCGTAGAGGAGCCGCTGGCGCTCCTGCAATTAGGGGAACTGCGCTTCTGGGGATGGCTAACTCCAGGCAAGAAGATCGGCCAACCTGAACCACTCTTCCCCCGGCAGGTACAAACCTGATTATTTAGGTTATACTTTCCGGATGAAGGCATGGTATTCGCCGTCCTCTTCTTCTATCCCGAGAAATTCATTACCCGTATTTTGACACCAATCCGGCATATCCTTCTGGATGCCAGGGTCATCGGCGATTACTTCCAGCACCTCTCCCGTCTGGAGGCCGGCTAATGCTTTGGCTGTTTTGATAATGGGCAGCGGGCAATAGAGACCCACTGCATCTAAGGTGGCATCCGCCTTCATATCTACCTTTAATTATTTGGTTTGAACGGAGACATCTTTCGGAGCCGCTCTACAATCGGCGGAAATACTTCCAGGAACCGCTCTACATCGGCGGCGGTGTTTTCCTCTCCTAAACTCAATACCAGGGAGCCTTGGGCGGTAGCCGCCGGTATTCCCATCGCATCCAGCACATATGAGGATTTTAACGCCTCGGAGGTGCACGCCGAACCGCTGGCGGCGGCAATTCCTTCCATATCCAAAAACAATAACATAGATTCTCCTTCAATATACTCCACACACAAGCTCACATGCCCCGGTATCCTGCGCTCAGGATGGCCGGTCAGCAGCACATGCTTTACCTGCCGGGGGATCTCCTGCTGTAGCTGCCGCTGGAGGGGAAGAAGATGTCCGGTCAGTTCCCCCAGCTTGTCTTTTGTGAGCTGGGCGGCTTTCCCCATTCCCACAATGGCGGCTACATTATGAGTGCCGGGGCGGCGGCCTCCCTCTTGTGTTCCGCCTTCCAGCAGGGGCAAAACCCGCACCCCTCTCCGCACATACAACGCCCCTGAACCTTTGGGGCCGTAGAACTGGGACCCGGCTAAACTCAGTATATCCACTCCCAGCTCGGTGACCGATATGGGGAGTTTTCCGGCCGACTGCACCGCATCGGTATGTAATAAAACCCCATGCTCTTTAGCAACCTTGGACACCTCGGCAATGGGCTGGATAGTACCTACCTCATTGTTAGCGTGCATAATGGAGATGAGGATAGTTTCTTTGGTAATGGCCTTCCTTACGTCCTCCGGGTCTATCATCCCATACTTGTCTGTGGGAAGATAGGTCACTTCAAATCCTTGCTTGGAAAGAGTTCTGCATGGATGAAGAACAGAATAATGCTCTATGCTGGAGGTAATGATATGGCGGCCTTTTTTCCTGAGGGCGAGTGTCGCTCCCTTTAAGGCTAAGTTATTAGCCTCGGTTCCGGAAGAAGTGAAGCAGACCTCCCGCGGTTTGGCGCCAATAAGTTCCGCCACCTGAATACGGGCGCCTTCTATCGCCTGCTTGGCCGTTTGGCCGACCTGATGCAAGCTGGCGGGATTCCCATAATACTCCCCTAAATAAGGCAGCATAGCCTCCACTACTTCAGGAAAAGGCCGGGTGGTAGAAATATTGTCAAAATAGATAATTTTCATGGCTTCACCGTGGTTGTTTGTTTGTAGTAGATGTATAATGT
The DNA here is from genome assembly GCA_003230535.1 of bacterium. Lineage (GTDB taxonomy): Bacteria > SZUA-182 > SZUA-182 > SZUA-191 > SZUA-191 > SZUA-191. The sequence goes on along the minus strand of QIEW01000199.1, from coordinate 506 downwards.
GTATTTGCAGCTAATCTTGAGTACTAAAGCCTGTTGAAAAGTGTTTTGAATGCCTGAGATTAAAGTTGCCCAAAGTTTTTTTTATGCGTTAAAAAAAACGGTTTTGTGAGTATAACGTAGGGCATATGGCCTGGGATAAATTTGGTTTTGGGCATATTTGAGCCTGATTTAGGCAAGGCGAAGGCGATATGGCCTTTTCGCCCCGAGGGGTTGTTCTCCCTGAGGTTAGCCTTACGTTATACGGAACTTAACCGTTCTTTGATAATTGATTAGGCGGCCATTTTTAGTTTAAGCTGTGGCGTTTCCTCCTCCTTGGGTTTGGTTTTTCTGGTGGCCACGATTTCCAGGAGCAGGTTGGCAATTGCGGCTATGGTAGCTGCCACCGTCAGTCCCTGCTGGGAGCGGACCCTCACGGGTTCTAAGCCTTCCCGGTGTTTTGAGCCAAGTTGAACGGACGCTCGGCATGTTTACGCAAATGCAGCGTTTCGGACGCCCCGTCAACCTGC
>QIEW01000348.1 GCA_003230535.1 bacterium | reverse complement strand
AACTGTCTATATGTAGTATGATAACAAGCACAATGGCACTCTATGTTGTAGCGAGCAAGAGTAATTTTTACTTTTTACGAGACCATCAATCCTTGCGTAAGGTGAGTTTTTAATAATTAGTTGTTTGGGACGATCACAATCATCCCCCAAATTGTCAACTTATATTTACTGAGAAAATATAAATTTTGCGTGAACCTTTGTGGGTAAAGCGAGTATCCCTCCGCCGGCTAAGCTGGTAATCGCGGTTCTGGCTAACAGCTTGGATCTATTGGCTTTGGGGAAAGAAGAACTACAGTCGGTATATGGCCCTCCGGATTTGGAAGGGCAGCCGTTCAAATTTACACATACCGATCATTATCAGCCGGAGATGGGATTGGATCTGCTAAAACAGCTCCTAAGTTTCCAGCGGCTCATTCCCAAGGATGCACTGGCGGAAATTAAGCTTAAAACTAATCAGTTAGAGATCAAGTTAGCCGAATGTAAACCTCAGCAGAAGCTATATAAACGTAAAGTCAATCTCGATCCGGGCTATCTGACCGGTTCAAAGTTCGTATTGGCTACTACCAAAAACTACAGCCATCGAATTTATTTAAAGGCTGGAATTTTTGCTGAGGTAACTTTGCGATATTTTCGAGCAAAAGGGCAAATGTCCGCAGGGTGGGAACCTTATCCTTGGACTTATCCCGATTATCGTGAGGAACATCTCCGTAGGTTCCTCCAACAAGTGCGAACAATCTATCTGGCGCAAATAAGGCATTAAGATAGCTCTCTAAAACCCTTATTTGTTGTTCAGGTAAATATACTCCCATACGGGTGAGCGTCTATAACGCAACCGTTTATTATTCACAGCAGGAGGGTTTGGTGTTTGGTTCAGCTAACAGGGCTTCCAAGACAGATTTGACGGAATCAGTTGATCGTAAGCGGAAAACCTTGGGATCTAAGACCCTGGGACGCCTCAGGCGGGGACTATCCAAAAGCAGGGAGCGTTTTGTCGGCGGACTGGAGCGTATCTTTTCCCGCAAGGAAGCCGGGCGTGATATCTGGGAAGAATTGGAGGAACTCCTGATTTCCGCAGATTTGGGAGCAAAAATAACGGAAAGGCTGCTGGAAAAACTACGGCGTCAGCTCTCTTCCCGTGAACTGCAAAGTCCGGACAGGGTAATGTCCGCCTTAAGAGAAGAACTGCTGGATGTGCTAGGGCCATCTTCTAAGGGGTTATGTGTCGATGGATCTCCCGCAGTATTCCTAATGTTAGGGGTGAATGGAACAGGTAAAACCACTACTATCGGCAAGCTGGCCTGGAAGTTCCGGCAAGAGGGGAGGCGGGTACTGTTGGCGGCGGCGGATACTTTCAGAGCGGCGGCTTCAGAGCAGCTCGAAGTCTGGGGCAGGAGAGTGGGAGCCGACATTATTAAACACCAGCCGGGCGCCGACCCTTCGGCGGTAGTCTATGACGCCGTATCGGCCGCGGTTGCCAGAGGGGCGGACATATTGCTGGTTGATACCGCAGGCAGGCTCCATACCAAAAGTAACCTTATAGAAGAACTAAAAAAGATAAAACGAGTATTAGGGAAAGTTAAGCCGGGGTTGCCTCAGGAAACTTTATTGGTATTAGATGCCTACACCGGCCAAAATGCCATCTATCAGGCCAGGGAGTTCCATCAACAACTTGAATTGTCGGGTCTGGTAATCACCAAGCTGGATGCTACCGCCAAGGCCGGAGCGCTAATAGGAATCGTGGAAGAGATGGGATTACCTATAAAGCTTATCGGCGTTGGAGAAGGAATAGAAGACCTACAAGAGTTTAACCCATCAGCCTTTGTAAAGGCTTTATTAGAGAAAGAGAATGGATAATAGAATCTGGAGTTCACAAGACAAATACTATATGCATCGTGTATTAACCTTAGCAGCGCGTGGCCGCGGCAGGACCAGCCCTAATCCTTCGGTAGGGGCGGCGCTGGTAGCGAATGGCCGAATAATCGCCGAGGATTACCACCACCGAGCCGGGGAACCTCATGCGGAAGCCTTAGCGCTGAGTGCGGCCGGAAGTAGTGCGGCCGGGGCTACTCTCTACGTTAATCTGGAACCTTGCGTCCACCAGGGGCATACTCCTCCATGTGTGGAAGCCATTATCAAAGCTAAGGTCAACCGGGTGGTTGTCGCCATGATTGATCCAAATCCCCAAGTAAACGGGAAAGGGCTGGAGCGGCTCCGCAATGCCGGAATTGAGGTAGAGTTAGGGTTATTGGAGGATAAAGCTCGACGGCTGAATGAGGCATTCATAAAATATATTACCACCGGCAGGCCCTTTGTCATCCTGAAGATAGCTTTAAGCCTGGACGGTAAAATCGCCACCAAAACCGGAGAGTCTAAATATGTTGCGAATCCGGAAACTAAAGAAACCAAGTATATTACCTCGGAACCAAGTTTAAGACATGTCCATAAGCTCCGCAATGAAGTTGACGCTACTTTGGTAGGTATCGGGACCCTCATGCGGGACAACTCCAGGCTGACCACGCGCTTAGGACATGGGAAAAAGAGGGACGCAATTCGCATAATCGTCGACAGCTTGCTCAAAGTTCCCCTGCGCGCCAACATATTTACCGAAAAATCCAACGCAAAGAACATTATAGTAACTACGGCTTCAGCCTTCTTTGACCGCATAAAGGAAATTGAAGCTACCGGCAGCCAGGTGCTGATAGCGCGCTCCCGGGAGCGCAACAAAGTGGACCTCACTCATATGATGGAGGAGTTAGGCAAGCAGGGCATTACCAGCGTGATGATCGAGGGTGGAGCTGAGATCAACGCCTCGGCCATAGAAGAAGGGATTGTCGATAAGGCCCTGTTCTTTATCGCCCCTAAAATTATCGGCGGGAAGACCGCCTCCTGTCCGATAGGAGGCAGCGGGGTTGCCAGACTCCAAGATGCCATAAAATTGAAAAATATCACCGTCCGTCACTTCGGGGAGGATATTATGCTGGAAGGATATATTGAAAAACCTCGAAAAACCTCCGGTGTGCGCCTTCTCCACCGGTGGCTGCGCAACGCCCCAAACATAATAATCTGGTCTTAAATCTCAAACCTATTTTTACAGAAGTTATTCCATTATTTTATGTCAAACTCAGGTTATTATAACCTCTTAGGGACTTATACCATTTTACCTGAAAATGGCAATCAGTATTTTTTTTGTGCAGTCAGGTCATTAGACCTGACTGGGTTTTAGGAGGTGTCAGATGACCTGAATCTGACACCACAGAAAAAACATTATGAATTAATCCTAAAACGGTATTTTGGATATTTCCAAACCTGATAGCGGGGCTCCATGTTTACCGGGATTATCGAACATACAGGTAAAGTAGCCTCAATAAAACGGACTGGAGGCGGGTTGCAGTTGGAAGTTGCCTCCTCGCTTGCGGCGCAGACGGCGCCGGGAGAGAGCGTAGCAATTGACGGCGCCTGCCATACGGTAATCGAATGTAATCCGGCTTGCTTTACAGTACAGGTCTCCGGAGAGACTTTGCGCCGGACTGGCTTGGGAGATCTCCAACCGGGACGGGAGGTAAACCTGGAGTTGTCGCTAAAGTTAGGAGAGCGTCTCGGGGGACATCTGGTTCAGGGTCATGTCGATGGCGTGGGGCTTCTTAGGAAACAGACCCGGGAGGGAAAATATTGGCGCTGGGAATTCTCTGTCCCTAAAAACTTGAGCCGTTATATTGTTATTAAAGGTTCGGTGGCGATAGACGGCATAAGCCTGACAGTAGCGGATTGCGGCCCGGGCTGCTTCAGCATAGTCCTGATCCCTTATACCGTTCAGCATACCGCCTTGGGCAAAAAACGCCCCGGGAATAAGATAAACCTGGAAGTAGACATCCTAAGCAAATATGTAGAATCAATGCTGGCTTCAAACGCCAATAAAATTTAATACTCAAGGGGCTGTCATAGAATAGACATCCACGAGCTAACGTCTGTAACATTTTAAGCCCAAGCTGTGGTAACGGCCGCAAGTTACCCAAATTAAGGAGTTTCATATTTAAAAGGTGTCAAGGGTATCCCTCGTTTAGATTGGGGAAAGTAATTGACTATTTATAGTAAGGATGATAAAATCCGCTCTAAATACACTGAGTTATTTTGGATTTTTATAATAAAATTTGTGAGTTACCATGAGTTACCAATAAAGAAGGGGTTTTATGCCTAAAGTTCGCGTATATAACTTAGCCAAGCAATTGGGAATAACGAATAAGGAACTGCTGGAAGAGTTGCGTTCCCATGGAGTAGAGGTAAAAAGCCACTCCAGTTCCCTGGATGATGAAACAGTAGCTCTCTTTTTGGAAATCAGGTCGGAAGAGAAAAAACCTCTCCCTCCCGTAAAAGAGAAGCCTATCTCCAAACCACAGGCAAAACCTCCCGTAGAAGAGAAACCTATCTCCAAACCACAGGTAAAATCCACCGTAAAAGAGAAACCGCCACCACCACCACAGGTAAAATCTGCCGTAAAAGAGAAACCGCCGCCGCCGCCACGTCCTTCCAGATCAAAGGCTACAGCGGCAACAGTTGCTGTTTTGCTGCTTCCCGAGGTAATTACTATTAGAGAATTAGCGGAAAAGTTAGGGCAAAAAACGAATGTTTTGCAGAAGAAGCTTATGTTAATGGGGTATGTAACCTCCTGCAACCAACTTCTGGAAGGGAAAATCGCCCAAAAAGTTGCCCAGGAATTCGGGATAGAGACCGAGATCATCCCCCTGGAAGATATTGAGCCGGCAGAGGGGGGGGAGCCTTCGGAGATGCAGCCCAGACCGCCGGTAGTAACCATCATGGGTCATGTGGATCATGGCAAGACCACCCTGCTGGATGTAATTCGGGAAACTAACGTGGCCCAAGGCGAGGCCGGGGGCATCACTCAACATATCGGCGCTTATAAGGTACGGCTGGACAAAGAGGGGATCAAGGGTGAAGTGGTGTTTTTGGATACCCCCGGCCACGAGGCATTTACCGCCATGCGCGCCCGAGGAGCCAAAGCCACAGATCTGGTTGTTCTGGTGGTAGCCGCTGATGATGGGGTCATGCCCCAAACAATAGAAGCCATAGACCATGCCCGGGCAGCCAAAGTTCCCATTATGGTGGCGGTAAATAAGATTGATAAACCAGGAGCCAATCCTGAAAGGGTGCGACAGGAGCTAACCAAATATGAGCTTGTTCCTGAGGAATGGGGCGGTCATACTATCTTCGCGGATGTTTCGGCCAAACAGCGCCAAGGCATTGAGAATTTATTGGAGATGATTCTCCTCCAAGCAGAAATGTTAGAGCTAAGGGCTGTCGCCCAAAAATTAGCTTTTGGCATAATAATAGAGGCTAAACTTGATCGAGGGCGGGGTTCGGTGGCTACGGTGCTGGTAAAATCCGGGATCCTAAAAGTAGGGGATCCATTTATCTGCGGAATATTTTCAGGCCGGGTACGAGCTTTACTTAACGATATAGGAAATAAAATTAGTCAGGCAGGGCCAGCCACTCCGGTAGAGGTAGTGGGATTTACCGGGGTACCGGTCGCCGGTGATAAATTTATAGTAGTGAGTGATGAACGTAAAGCTCATCAAATTGCCGGTAATCGTCAGGCCAGAAGTCGTCGTTTAGAATTAGCCCACGCCAGTAAAAGAATCACCTTAGAGGATTTGCAGCGGCAAATTAAAGAGGGGAAACTCAAGGAGCTTAAAGTTATTATTAAGGCAGACGTGCAGGGTTCGGTAGAGGCTCTTAGGGATGCGTTACTTCGTTTGAGCACTCCTGAAGTCAGTATTAAATGCCTGTTAACCGGCGCCGGTGGAATTACGGAAACGGATGTCATGCTTGCTTCCGCTTCAGAAGCAATAATAATAGGCTTCAATGTGCGACCGGGCCCAAAGGCTAAAGAACTGGCCGAACATAATGGCATAGATCTTCGGTTCTACACGGTAATCTATCAGGTAGTAGCGGATATTAAAGCCGCTAGCCATGGGATGCTGGAACCGGAATATCGGGAAGTGATTTTAGGTCGGGCAGAGGTTCGGGAACTCTTCCATATCTCCAGAGTGGGCTCAGTGGCGGGGTCATATGTCACCGATGGCAAAGTTTCCCGAGGGGGAGACTGCCGCCTTATCCGCGATAACGTAGTAGTGTATACCGGTAAAATCCTTTCAATGCGCAGATATAAAGAGGATATAACTTCAGTAAGACAAGGCTTTGAGTGCGGGATTATACTGGAAAATTATCAGGATATAAAACAAGGTGATATTGTAGAAATATTTACCCAGGAGGCTATACCCAGAGCGATTTCCTAATGATATTATGATGTAAGCGTTATTATAGCGCAAATGGGGGACAAGTAGGAGGCTTGATACAATTTCAATTTCTATAATGAGGATGTAATTTGTGGAATCCCCCCCATGCAATTATAATTTCAGGGAACTGCAATTGAGTCCCTACGATAATGAAACATATTAATCTCCTTCCTCCGGAACTGAAAGCTAAACTCCCCAAACACG
>QIEW01000063.1 GCA_003230535.1 bacterium | reverse complement strand
GATAACATCGCCCTGGAATTGTACCGAAACGCTCTGAACATATCCAGGGTCATGGAGTATAGGGGGGTCGGATAGAATTAAACAGCCCTGTAATTCCCATATAATACTTGATTTGAGAGATTTATTATGTTATTAATAAATGTGTGAACGTGCAGGATGTTTTATGTCTAACATGCTGTAAATTAAGGAGATATGGAGGAGATGGCAAGACATTGTAGGTAATAAATATGGTTTTGTAAAAATTTAATCACTTAATTTACAGGGAGTTACTAACCCGCTAAATCAAACTTCCGTTAAATCTGCACACAAACTTCCCAAGCGCCAAGTTGATATAACGACAAGCCATCCTCCCCTATCAGCTTGTGCCAACAAGGAGAAGGGCAGGTGGCGGCAGGTTCAGGAAACCTGCCACTCGTTCAGGCTGTCAGGTCTGAGGACCCGACAGCACAAGAATCTGGAGTATGCCGATTTCATCCAGCATCTTTTCCGATCTTTCGGCTTGTCTCAAGCCGAAAGCGCTAGGGGTAGCGGTACCCTGTTGAAAAGCTCTGTTCCCCATCTCGCAGGGTAGTGTCATGAATGATTACTGGCATATAAAACTCCCTTAAGCTGCTCTCCTAAGAAGGCTGCCGGCAGTCCCAGGGCAAAGGCTGCGGCCAGGCCGTAGCCTGAGAGGGTGATGGCTCCCATACCCAGGGCTACCCCTAATTCCCAAGGGTTGCGCACAATGTCTCTGATCAAAAAGGTGTGGGCTGCTCCGATGTAACCCAGCAGCGCCCCCAGCACCGCCAGAGGCAGCAGGTTGAAGATGGCCGGGGCTGCCTGACCTAAGCCCAAGGCGATGAGAATAAAGATTCCCCCGATAATTATGGAAGCCCCGCCGCTGCGCGCTCCAAAGCGATAGTGGGCGGTTAAGCCGCCTGAGCCGTGACACATGGGCATCCCGCCGATCAGGCCGGAAAATAAATTAGCCAGCCCCAGGGAGGTAATCAACGCCCGGGGGTTAACCCTTTCAGCCTGCGAGCCGAAATACTGGCCGGCGGTATCGGCGGTGGACATAATTGAATTGGCAAAAGTTAGTGGCAGTTGAGGCAGGAGCAACACCGGCAGGGCGATACAGAAATCGCTCCAGGAAGGGAGATAGAAATCCGGAGCCTGCCACCCAAGGTTAATACTCTGCAACCCTGCCAACCGGCTGCTCCATGCCCCAACCGCCAGTCCCAGACATATAACTACCAGACCGGCGGGAAAACGGCGGTTATCCTTCAGGGCCAGGACAAGGCCCAGGGCCGCCAATCCCACCAATATCCCCAGGGGGCGAGTAACCCCGGCCAGATTTATCAGCACCTCCGGGCCATTGCCCAACAGACGATGATCCAGGAAGAGGTTAAACCCCTTTTTAGCCAAGATTAGCCCCAAGCTCAACTGAATACCTCTAATTACCGGCCGGGGGAAAAAACGTTTTAAGGTTTCATTTAAATCAAAAAAGCAGGTTGCCATAAAGATAAACCCCATAGATATGGCGGTAGCCGAAATCATCTGCGGGCTGGCAGCCATACTGATGGCGATTACCGAGGTAGCTTTTAACGGTTGTACCGGCATGGGGATGTCATAGTATAAACCGGCCCCTATATACAACAATCCGGCCGCTAAAAATAAAGATCTGGCGTTGACCCCGCATATAGTAATCAGGGCTATTGCCAGAGGCAAAAAGGTACCCAGATCACCCAGCGCGCCAGCCAGTTCCTGCCTGCTAAACCTATAGCCCCTGATTTCCATTCCTCATTTCTCCTCATCCAGCCCCGCCAGATACTGCCGGAGGGCAGGTTCAATAAACGGAGACACCTCCATAGGCTGAACTTTCTGTTCCTTTAGGATAGCAGCTGCCCCGGGCCCTATACGGCTTACCAGGACTGCCCGGCAGTCGGCAATCAAAGCGGCGGTTTCCTTTATCCTTTGATCGTGACCCGCCTCCAGGAAGTCCGGGTCGCAGGCTGGGCTGGTAGTCCTGGTTTCCAGATACTTGCTCACTTTGGGGCTGATTTCATAGATCAGAAACCGGTCGGCTTGGCCGAAATGGTATACCAGCTTATCGTCCCGGCTGGCCACCGCGATCTTATGCGCAGCTACAGTCATTCCAGAGCTCCTTCTTTTTTTGCCGGACGGCAGATTATATTTTGCTTAATACAAGCCGCTCGACAAACCCCGTCACCGATACAATCCCCAGGATTGACAATGCTCATCACCTTATGCCCGCCCAGGTAATCGCCATCCGGATGCTCAACCAACTCGAATACCCGGCGGGGGCACGCTTTGTAACACCGCCCGCAACCGGCGCAATTCTCCTGGTTTAAGCTCTCGATAAACAGGGGAATCCAAACCCCGCCCGATCGGGTCAGGCTGGTAATATACTCACCTTGTTCGCACATATTTCCTCCTATTGGGCGTGTCGCCCCAGCCTGTAGGGTGGATTCGTCGCTACGCTCCTTAATCCATCCTACTGATGCAATTTATCAGGGTCATATTTATGATCCAGGATAGCGTTAGTAACCATATCCAACAGATGGATGGAGCCGTTATAGCCCATGATAGGATACCTAAAGCAGCCTACCCTGTCATATACGGGGAAGCCTACCCGAACCAGCGGTATATTGTGATCCTCGGCGATATCCTTCCCTTTAGAATTGCCGATAAGTACCTCAGCGCCTGCTTCCTTTAACACCTCATGCAAGGCAAACAAGTCGCTTTTCTCCAGAATCTCTACAGGGCAATCATACTCCTCGGCCACCGCCTTTATCTCCTTGGCAAAGCTGGGACCGGCGGTAGCAGTGCAGGCAACTACCGGCCTCATCCCCGCCTCCGCCGCAAAGCGTACAATAGCCGCCACTATATCAGGATCGCCGAATATTGCTGCCCGCTTGCCGTATAGGTAATGGTGCACATCCACCATAGCATCCAGCAACAGCCCCCGCTCGCGCTCCAACTCCTTCGGTATCGGTCGGTCGGTCAACCTGAGCACATTCTTGACAAAGGTATCGGTATTATTAACCCCTATGGGAGCGGGGCCCAATACCGCAGGTACAGAGAACTTGCGCTCCAGGAACTTAGCCGCCGCACCGCCGGTTACCGGAGCCAGGGAAATAGTTCCCAGGGAGTTGGCTGTGTCAGCAATCTCAGCCTTGGCGGTACCGCCTTCGGAGAAGTGCGGCTTGGGGAATTGAATAGGGGTGTTCATAGTCTGAGAGATGTCGGTGAGGATAATGCTCTCCACACCTATAATCTGTAGCATATGCTTAATCTCATTGATATCCCCGGGATTTATCAGACCGGTAATAATATTTAATTTGTTGTTCAATATACCGTTGTTACAAGCCAGGGTTTCCACCAAGGCTTTGACCGCGTTGTCATAGCCGGTAAGATGTGTTCCTACATAGCTGGGAGTGGAGGCGGCAATCAGCTCTACCTCATCAGCATCGTTGTCAAATTCCTTGATGATACTTCTCACATCGTCCCCAATGGTCTCTGATAGGCAGGTAGTCATGATACCGATCAGTTCCGGGTGCATACGGTTTTTAACATTCCTGATAGCGGCAACCAGGTTTTTGGCCCCGCCATAAACTGCGGCATCCTCGGATAAGGACGTGGTAGCCACCTCTATCGGCTCGCGGAAATGGCGGCAGAAGTTGTAGCGGGGATAGGTAGCGCACCCCTGGGAGCCATGCACCAGAGGAATGCAAGCGTGCACCCCGATATAGGCGTAGATGGCCCCGATTGGCTGGCACATCTTGGGTGGATTGATGGTCACACATCTTTTTTCTGGCATAATCATATCTCCTTGTATAGACTTGATTTTTGACGGATCATCTTCCAGATAGGGTGATTTACGGCAATATCAATATCTCTGGCAAAGTTTACAAAGCCGGAGAAGGCGGCATAAGGCCCCTCCTCATATGAATGGCCGTTAACAAAGGGGACTCCTAACTTGTAAGAGAAGTATTTTTCTTTTAAGCCTGAGACAAATAAATCCGGCTTATACTCTTCCAGCACCTCCGCCAGCTCCGG
>QIEW01000161.1 GCA_003230535.1 bacterium | reverse complement strand
GTTAAAGCGCCCCGGGGAGTGATCTATGATCGGAACCATATTCCATTGGCAACCAATCGTCCATCATTTAAGGCTTGTTTTATCAGAGAGGACTTAAAGCGGCATTCGCTGGATAAGGTGGTGCAACGTCTCAGCCGGCTTATCGGATTAAACCCACAAGAAGCCACTGCCAAAATAGTCAAGGCCGAAGCTCGTGACCGGAGACCATTTGTTCCCATCACATTGAAATTCGATCTTAGTTTTGAAGAGGTCGCCAGACTGGAGGAGCACCGGCCGGAGCTTCCCGGAATAACGGTGGAGATAGAACCGGTGAGGAGCTATCCTTTCGGGAAAGCGGCGGCTCATGTGTTAGGTTACATGGGCGAGGTCTCGGAGGCTCAGTTGGCTAAGCCTCGTTATAGTGGAACAAAATCGGGAGACCTGGTGGGTCAGGCCGGGTCAGGCCGGGCTGGAGAAGATATTTCAATCCTCACTCCGGGGACAGGATGGCAGCCGGCAGGTGGAGGTAAATGCAAAAGGTCGCGAGCTGGTTGTTTTAAGAGAACAGCTTCCCCGGCCGGGGAATAATCTGATACTCTCCCTGGATATTAACCTGCAACTAAAAGCGGAAGAACTGTTTGCCGGCAAGGAAGGGGCCATCATAGCGTTGGACCCTCGCAATGGGGAAGTGCTCTTTTGGGCCAGTCTGCCTGCTTATGATCCCAATCTATTTGCCGTGGGTATATCGTCCAAGCGCTGGCGGGAGATTATCAATAATCCCAAAGATCCTTTACAGAACAGAGCGATCCAAGGGCAGTATCCTCCCGGTTCAGTGTTTAAAACAGTGATGGCCCTGGCGGCGTTGGAGGAAGGAATAGTCACCTCAGACACTCATCTTACCTGCTATGGGTTTTTTCGCTTGAGCCCGAGGAGTAGAAAGATTTATGACTGCTGGAAATGGAGGGGGCACGGCAGTATTAATATTCATGAATCGCTGGTGCACTCATGCAATGTGTTTTACTATCAAGTGGGGAATAAACTCGGATTAGAAAATATAAGTAAATGGGCTTTTAATTTTCGACTGGGAAAGCCTACCGGGATTGAGCTGCCAAATGAAAAAACAGGATTAGTGCCCACCAATGCCTGGAAGCTAAAAGCGGTTGGCGAACGCTGGTACCCTGGAGAGACAATTTCAATCTCCATCGGACAAGGGTTTCTTAGCGTTACTCCCCTGCAACTGGCCAGCGTGATCAACACCATCGCCAATGGCGGCATTATCTATCGTCCTAAACTGGTGGATCGAATAATCTCGCCCCAAGGTGATAACATTAGAGAATACCCCAAAGAGGTACTGAGCCGGATAAATGCCCGGCCAAAATCATTCAAAATCGTTCGTCAAGGGCTGCATGGAGTAGTCAATGAGCGCGGCACAGCGACCAGAGCCCGAATTCCGGGCTTAGGAGTGTCCGGTAAAACCGGCACCGCCCAAGTGATTCGTAAGAGGACATTGCAAGAGAAGAAAAAGAAAGGGGAGGTTCCCGAGAAATTTAAGGATCATGCCTGGTTTGTCTCTTTCGCTCCCGTGGAAGACCCCCAAATTGCGATGGCGATATTAGTGGAGCATGGAGGTCAAGGAGGAAGAGCGTGTGCTCCCATAGCCAAACAGATGATCGCTGAATATTTCAAGCGGTATAATCCGGAGAGACTGCTGGCGGCGGCTGAAGCGGCGGCCGCAGCCGCAGCCATAAAAAAAACAACCGGAGCGGCCAAATCCGCCGGGGTTACCAGTCCCGGGGGAGATTAATTATTACCTGTTTGATGGCAACTTAGTATAGTGTAAACAAATAACTCATCACTTTTATAGATGTTTCGGCCTGTCTCAGGCCGAAACCCAACAGGGGATCGCTGCCCTTAGCGCTTTCGGCTTGAGACGAGCCGAAAGATCGGAAATCGAAACCGATGAGTTATTTGTGGACAGTTCCTTAGTGTGACGGGGGTTTTTTAGGTAGATGAAGATTGACCGGCGGTGGATTTTTAATTTTGACTGGTTCCTGCTGATGTTAGCTTTGGCGGCCAGTACCATCGGTGTCGGCGCGATCTTCAGCGCGACCTATAAAAGCGCTCTATTTAACCAGGGCATATTCCTTCACATAAAGCAGATTTACTGGATTGGAGCGGGTATCTGTGCCCTGCTGGTAATGACTTGTATAAATTATCGCACCATAACCCGCGGAGCTTATCTGATCTATATTTTTAATATACTGCTGTTAATAGTAGTGTTATTTGTAGGAAAAGGAGTGTCACGCTGGTTGAAAATCGGGCCGATATCATTTCAACCATCTGAATTCATGAAACTGAGCTTCATTTTAGTGATGGCTCATTACTTTGGAGGGCAAAAGGATCAACGGCTGGATTTTGGGGATCTGCTGGCGGCTATCGGCCTACTCGCTCTACCTCTGGCTTTAATTGTGAAACAGCCTGACTTGGGCACTGCTTTAGCGCTGATACCTATCTTTTTGGCCATGATTTTTGTAGCCGGGATAAAGCTAAGATATATCTTCGGACTGATTTTTAGTGTGTTTTTGTGTATTCCTCTGGCATGGGGGCATCTTAAGCCTTACCAGAAGAACCGTATCCTCTATTTCTTGTGGCCGGAGCGGGATCCGTTGGGGGCCGGCTATCATAAGATTCAATCGACGATTGCCGTAGGTTCCGGGGGATTATTTGGCCGGGGATTTCTCCAGGGAACTCAAACGCGCCTGAATTTTCTTCCCGCTCAACACACGGACTTTATTTTCTCGGTACTATCTGAAGAGTGGGGGTTCATAGGAGCGGCCGTGTTGCTCGGAATTATTTTGTTGATCATTATCCGAGGTCTGGATACCGCCTTGAAAAGTAAAGACCGAGCGGGCGCCCTCTTGGGAGCGGGGATAATTACCGCCATTGCGGCCCATGTGTTTATAAATGCCGGTATGGCTACCGGTCTTTTGCCTATTACGGGTATCCCGTTTCCTTTCCTCAGTTATGGAGGATCATCCGTAGTATATACTTTTATGGAAATTGGACTTTTACTTAATGTTAGAATGCGGCGGTTCAAGTAAGTTATGAGGGAACAGGAACACATTTGGCCTTTTGTATCCAGGCCGGCCAGATATATAAATCATGAGGTGGGCGCTGTCCATAAGGATTGGGGCGGCGTGCGCACCAAGGTGGCTCTTATTTTTCCGGATACATATGAGCTGGGGATGTCCCATCTGGGCCTGCGGCTCCTATATCAGATACTTAATAACAGGGAAGACATCCTGGCCGAGCGAGCCTATGCCCCCTGGATGGACATGGAGGCTAAGCTGCGCCGGTTCGGCCTTCCCTTGACCAGCCTTGAAACGGAGAGACCGCTGGGAGAGTTTGACATCCTGGGATTTACTCTCCCCTATGAGCTTTGTTACACCAACATCCTTAATATCCTCGACCTGTCCGGTATCCCCTTGTGGGCTGAAGAACGTGATGAGCGCCATCCTCTGATAATAGGCGGTGGCGTGGGGGTTGCCAATCCTGAGCCGGTGGCGGATTTTTTCGATTTATTTCTCTTAGGGGACGGAGAAGAGGCCATCCTTGAGATAGTCCGGGTTTATCAGGAATGGAAAGCCGGAGGTGGAGATAAGCAGTCGCTTTACCAGGCGATGTCTCTGGTCGGCGGAGTTTATATCCCGTCTTTCTTTGAGCCGAAATACGATACGTCCGGTATTTTACGGGAGATTGTCCCATCGGAGGGAACAGAAGCAAAATCTGAATTTACTTCCATTAAACGGCGGGTAGTGCCGGACCTGAATTCAGCGCCTTATGCCGTATCCTTCCCGGTCCCCTATCTGGAGATTACTCATGATCGGATAATCACCGAGATTGCCCGCGGTTGTACCCGCGGCTGCCGTTTTTGTCAGGCGGGAATATTTTACCGGCCGGTGCGGGAGCGTTCCCCGGACTATAT
>QIEW01000310.1 GCA_003230535.1 bacterium | reverse complement strand
CCCGCGCCTTTAGGTATCTCCTACAACTTCATCCGCTGGTACGTCCCCCAATCCCTCCAGCGCCATACCAAACCCAGCATAAGTCCGTAAGGGGAACAGTGGTAAGGGACTAAAAAGAAGAAAATCATGGTATAATAAGAGAGCGCTGTGAATGTCAGCGCCGATACGCCAGATGAAAAGGAAGATCATCCTTGATGAAAATCAGCGGGGTAATTTGGTTACAAAGAATTGTGGATAAACTGGCTAGTAAATCAGATATTATTCCTGCGGATATGACAATTGAAGAGGCATCCAGGTTCTGGGACACTCACAGCGTAGCGGATTACCCTTCTCAGGTTGTGCAATTAGAATATACTCCCAAAGAGCGCCTGACTTTTGTTGCTATTGTCCAGGATTTATTGGCTAAGGTGGAGCAGCGAGCCAGAGAGAACGGTGTATCCGTGGAAACACTGGTCAATTTGTGGATCCAGGAAAAGATAGCCCTATAATTGCCACTAAAGAGTTATTGGAATGATAATAGAGATGAGGCAAGATTCCATTGTGGAGGAGATTCGGGAGCTTAGCGCACCTGCGGTGCGGACTGCTTTAGGTGGTGGCAGGTTCAGGAAACCTGCCACTCATTCAGCCTGTCGGGTCTGAGGACCCGACAGCACATAAATATCGAACTCAGGTTATTTAAAAACAAGCGCCATATCTTTAGGTTATATGGTTATGTGCTAAAATGGATTACAGGAGAGTATACTATGAATAATCGTATTTCCATAAATCCAAAAGTTAGTCATGGACAAGCCTGCGTCAGAGGGACGCGTGTTCCCGTTCATCAAATAGTCCATATGCTGGCCAATGGAGATACAATGGACGAACTACTTAAGGATTTCCCATCACTAGAACGTGAGGATATCTTGGCCTGCCTAGGCTATGCGGCGGAACTTGCCGAAGAGCAGATTATCCCAATCGATGTACTTTAGCGAATAAGATATGCACATCTTAGTTGATGAGAATATCCCATTGATGACAGTTGAGGCGCTCCGAGAAATGGGCCATGATGTGCTTGACATCAGGGGAACGGAATATGAGGGTTCATCGGATGGTATTCTTTGGAAGATTATGAAGCAGGAACATAGGCTGCTTATTACCACTGATAAAGGATTTGCCCAAAACCGTAGTTTGACACATTATGGTATACTCATCGTGCGTCTTAAGAAGCCTAACAGGCACAAAATCCATCAGAGGGTAATGCAGGCTATCTCAAGGTTTATTCCAGAAAAATGGCCTGGTCTGTTAGTAGTAATGCGGGACATGGTACAGAGTATTTCGCAATCACCCAAAAAGATGAACAAAGATAAATAATGTATGCTGACTTATATCCTCAAGCGTATTTTGGCGGCGATACCGCTGCTGGTAGGGATCACCCTGATCTCCTTTGTGGTAATGCATCTGGCTCCCGGGGAACCCACCGATCTGCTTGTCGATCTTAATCCTAAAGCATCTGTCCAGGCCAGAGAACAAATACGGAAGCTCTACGGCTTGGATCAGCCTGTCCATATCCAGTATTGGAACTGGCTAAAGCGGCTGCTCCAACTCGATTTTGGCCGCTCATTCGCCCCTGACCGCCGGGTTGTGTTTGATAAAATTACCGAGCGCCTGCCAATTACGTTGTGGATCAATTTCTTATCGCTGTTGCTTATCTTAATCGTCGCCATCCCCATCGGTGTCTTTTCCGCCGCCAACCAAAATTCCCTCTTTGACCGGTGCTCTACTGTGTTTGTGTTCATAGGATTTGCTACGCCTACATTTTGGTTGGCGCTTCTTTTGATGCTTCTGTTTGGAGTAAAATTAGGCTGGCTGCCGATCTCCGGGGTGCGATCGTTGGATTACGCCCTACTTTCTCCCTGGGCAAAATTCGGAGACTTAGCCGGACATTTGACTCTGCCGGTGCTTGTCTCGGCTTTTGGAGGATTAGCAGGATTATCACGTTATACGCGCGCTAGTATGCTGGAGGTGATGCGGCAAGACTATATTACCGCTGCCAGAGCCAAGGGATTAGGGCAGCGTACGGTACTTTATAAACACGCCCTGCGCAATGCCCTGCTTCCGGTAATAACTATCCTCGGGTTATCCATTCCCGCACTAGTTGGAGGAAGTGTCATCTTTGAAACTATCTTTGCCATCCCCGGGATGGGGCAGCTTTTCTACCAAAGTGTGATGAGCCGTGATTATCCGGTAATCATGGGAATTCTGGTAATCGGCGCCGTGCTTACCCTGTTCGGCAATCTCCTGGCTGACGTGAGCTATGCTCTGGCCGATCCCCGAATCAAATACCAAAAATAAATGTAGGGATAGGAATTTCCTGGTTTTTACCACTCCCCTGGTGGGAGGGGATCAAGGGGAGGGGGAACCTCTTGGAGTTATCCATCCACCCCCACCTAACCTCCCCCATCAAGGGGGAGGGGAACTTAAGTCAACAACATTGCCTCTCTCCCCAGGGGAGAGGAAGTAACGTACAGGTGCGCTAAGTTTTCCCGTCGCAAGCTGCGGGGGATGCAACCACCCATAGAGAATAGAATAGGAGTTAATTTATGTCCTTAAAGCGGATTTTTAGCAACCCGCTTACCTCAGCCGGCGTTGTGATCGTTGGGATATTAGCGTTAGTGGCTGTTTTTGCCCCTTGGTTATCTCCCTATGACCCGCAACAGATAAATTTGAGGACAATCATGGCGGCTCCCAGCACAACCCACATCCTCGGCACGGACCCGCTTGGCCGGGACCTGCTGAGCCGGATGATCTGGGGAGCCCGCATATCATTATCGGTAGGTTTCGTGGCGGTAGGGATATCTACTACTGTGGGAATACTTTTGGGAGCCTTATCGGGATATTATGGCGGCTGGATCGATCGGATAATAATGCGTTTTGTAGATATGATGTATTGTTTCCCAACGCTGTTTTTGATCCTGGCGGTAATTGCTCTCCTGGAGCCCAGCATTTGGAATATCATGGCTATTATCGGGCTGACAAGCTGGATGGGGGTATCCAGATTAGTGCGGGCGGAATTTCTCTCCCTCAGAGAGCGGGAATTTGTGCTGGTAACGCGTGCTCAAGGGGCCTCCGATATCAGGATTATTCTGCGGCATATGATCCCCAATGCCCTGGCGCCGGTGTTCGTAGCCGCCACCCTGGGGGTAGCCGGCGCTATCCTGACTGAATCAGCCCTCAGCTTCCTGGGGATCGGAGTCCAACCCCCGACCCCCTCCTGGGGGAATATCCTCACAGCCGGCAAAGACAATTTGGAGGTTGCCTGGTGGTTATCGATCTTTCCGGGATTAGCCATACTGATTACCGTATTAGGGTACAATCTGTTAGGGGAGGGACTACGGGATATTCTTGATCCGCGATTACGGGGAGCAACATCATCTAATACCAAGTAGCAATCATGATATCAGACCTCGTAATCCGCCCTGCAAGAAAGAGGACTAACGCCAATAACATCAATGAATTGCAAGAATATTGGACACTCGTGTTTGGACACTC
>QIEW01000098.1 GCA_003230535.1 bacterium | reverse complement strand
GTCTCTCCTTCTTCATGAACGCCTCCTTTCTGTGGAAATATTGTAGCTTATTTCCGATCTGGATTTGTCCAATTCCAACTGAAGCAAAACATCAACATATCCGCCAGAAATTTGTGTAGCTGTAACCGCTCGGCCAGTTCAATCGCCTCCCACTTTACGTCTTCATCATCGCAGGTGATTTTTAGCTCATCACCCAGTACGAACGCCAGCCAGCTATTAATTACATTGGCTACAATCGGCTCGGTGGTGTAATAATCCCACGCCTCCCACTGCGTGGGGTATAGCGTTGAAAACCTGCTCTGTTATTGATACGGTTATGCCTATGGTTATGCCTCAGCACATATATGCCGCGGCGCAGCCGTCCCGCTCCTCCCAGGTCGCCGGTATCGCCTCGCTCACATTCAGTTTGCTGAAGGCGGTAGAGTCCAGGGCGGCAACGGTACCAAGTCCCTTAGTGGATACGCTTAATACCTGGAGATTATCTTCATCTCGATGTTTATTCTTTGTTTTCATATGTTTTATCCTCACCAGGGAAGGGGATCAGTGACCAGTGGCATTACAAAATCAACCGTGGGCTTATCCCAGTTGCCGCCCTCCCGCAATTGTTCCCGAACCAGCAGGGCGCAACGCACGGCGTCCACCACATGGTCGTTACCTTTGGGTCTGTGACCCTTGGGGTCCGTGACCCTTCGAATAAATAATTTTTCCATTGGGTCACTGACCCTTCTGGAGCGTGTAAGTATGTGTCGTAAATTGCGATTCTACATCCAGGTCATCCATGGGTAACACCATCTCCCGCCGCTGGAGGCTGCCGTTTATAAGCTGGGTCATGAATTCCTTAGTTGGTTTCTTTATCTCCTTACCGTTATCCAGGTAAACGGGAATACTGCTGCCAAAATCAAACCCCCGCAGCCTGTCTTTTAATCCCAGTGGCCGGTATTTATTTAGACAAATCCATCTTGAAAATATTGGTTGACAAACATGGAAAATAGGTGTATATTTTATCTGTAATTCACATGTTAAACGAGATGAGCATTCCTATAAACAGTTGCACAAGAATTATAGGAGGGGAAAATATGAGTAAGAAATGGTTTAATATCCTTGGCACTGCTATTATATTTTTAGGAGCTATTACATTGTGGTTTCCAATTTTCTCTTTTGGGGCAGATCTTCTTCCTAAGGGGAGGGGTATGATAGATATGGGGCCTCCGCCTGAGGATCCTTCAGTAATTGAAAATTGGGTCTTGACAAACCAATCCACCTCTAAAATTACAGTCCAGGATTTTTCTCGCTATCCCGCTGAAGTTGGCGAACAACAATGGCAACCACTGGATGATGGTAAAGCCTACTTCAGGGATGTATTTGTGGGACTGAATACCTATATATACAGTGCTGAGAATGGAGAATGGTGGACTTGTAAAGATTTCCCCCCTTCTGGAATAGGAGACTATTGGCCTAAGCTGTATTTTCTCAGTGATTATAATGGAATGGAGGATTGCTTTATTGCCGATGGACAGTGGTATAGGTGTGGTTCTCGGAATATGAGTGTTATCTGGTACCGGGATATGCAATGTGATCCCACCGGAACCTGGGCTTTTACCATTTACGAAAATAGTTGGACTGACGCTGTTTCTTCTAAAAGTTTTGCTTTTTTGCCCCAGATTAAAGATGGTGAAGTTCCCCTTTACAGTCAAGTTGATAACTTAGACCATTATGACCATATCTGTCGCCCTGAGGCGTCCAGTGATGATGTGGCAATATGTAGTGCGTCATTATATCCGAACCAAGTAGAATATACTATTGGTGAGAAGGGTTGTGCCTTAGTCTCTGCCGTAATGCTGCTGAGGTATCATGCGATAACTACTGGGAAAGATGGGCAACCGGCAACTCCTACCAACCTAAATAACTGGCTTAAGGGTGAAGAAGATGGATATATACCTATAGGCAACGTAAATTGGGGAAAACTCTACAAATACTCCAACAACAATATTAAGTTTATATCGCCTATCCTTTACCGGGAGGATGATCCTAACATCGATGCTACCCTAAAGAATGCTGTTTGCGACAAAGGGCCTCAAATTATTCACACTAAAAACTCTGGGCATTTCGTGGTCGCCTCCGGCCAGGATATGGCTGGAACTACCTGGCTGATCAGCGATCCAGATGGAGGAAATTATACCACACTAACTGATGTGGCTGAGTACAATAACACTTACCAGAGTATCCGCAAGTTTGGGGGGCCAGAGTATTATTATCCTTACCTGCAATATATGGAAATCCGTCTTTATCCATATGATTCGCCGGGCGAGTTGGTTCTTAAAGATCCTGAGGGACGTAGGGCCGGTTATGACCCTATTGCCGGTGTGAAATATAGGGAAATACCTAACTCCAGTTATGGCCTTGAAGGGCTGGACGATCACGGGACTGGTGCACCAGGACCGAAATCTATAGTAATTTCTGTA
The DNA here is from genome assembly GCA_003230535.1 of bacterium. Classification (GTDB taxonomy): domain Bacteria; phylum SZUA-182; class SZUA-182; order SZUA-191; family SZUA-191; genus SZUA-191. The sequence continues at coordinate 1,087 of QIEW01000098.1, read as the reverse complement.
GGCCGGCCTATGGCTGGAGGATACGACCTTCAGGTTATTGGCACAGAAGGCGGTAATTACGGTTTGTGGATCTATGTGGTTGACCAGAGCGACAATTCTAAAAGTAAACGCTTTGACCGCATTCCTATCTCCCCTGGGGTGGTACATACTTATGCTATAAACTACTCTGACACGGTAGCTACCAATACGGAATTTATGGGTGGCTTTGATGGCAAAGGCCAGCGGCCCCGGGATGTAAACAAATTCCTCTCCTTTAGCAATCCCACTCAAGCCCGGACGGAGCTTCCCGCAGGAACAAACACCTTTGATCTGGTTATCTTCTATGATAAAACCACTATTCCAGGAAGTTTTAAAGCAGAGCTGAATGGAACAAATATTACCAGCCTTTTCTCCCCTGCTCTAGGAAAAACCGAAGTAGTAAAACTTAATCTGGCCAGTGGCAGCAATACCTTAATAGTTTCGATTGAAGGTACGGTAATTCGTGGAAGGGTAACGAAAGATACCGACCGGCTGGTGTTTATCGTGCCGTAAATACTTTATCTTTTCCCATTACATAAGTAATAATAAGGCCTAGCAGACAAGGGGCAAGTAACTCTAGATTCAAATCCAAAGAGGATAAGCCCTGCGACTGAGTCAGGCCATCCAGGATTTTGAAACCTACCTTCGGGCTGACTCCCGTTCGCCGCACACAATTGGTTCCTACCTCCATGACTTACGGCTGCTATGTGCTTGGCTAAGGGATAACCCCAAAATAGCTGACATCCAACTTTTGTCCGTGACTCCCAAACACCTGCATGGCTTTCTGGCCTCGGATGTGGTGTTACAAAAACCCAGCGGTACTCCCCGCAGCAAAGGTTCCGTCAACAAAATTAAAACCTCCCTCAAAGCCTTTTTCTCATGGCTGGAGAAGGTAGGGGTACTTACCGTCAATCCCGCCTCCGGCATCCGCATAAAATATTACCAAAGGGTCACGGACCCAAGAGCATTGCCCGATATATATAATACTCCCCAAAAACTGGACCAGAGGTTAAGCAATTTAAGAGGGGTGTAGAGAGGTGTTAAACTTGTCCCTGTGGAAACAGGGTAT
>QIEW01000392.1 GCA_003230535.1 bacterium | reverse complement strand
CGGTAGCGTATGACAAAGAAATCTATAAATTACGAGAGAAAGTTGAGAGGTTCTTTAATAAAATCAAACAATTTCGCAGAATTGCAACTCGCCTACGAAAAGCTTTCTGACACCTTTCTCTCCCTAATATACATCGTAGCTTCATATATGATTACCAGGGAATTCGTCAACACGACCTAGTAATGGAGGCATAGAATACTGTACCTCTAGATATAAGGCTACTAGAGTTCCAAATTAATGAGAAACAGGTGGGTGATTGGTAAAGTGAGTGAGATTGCCTCGGGTAAGTAAACCTACCGGAGGCAATCTCTGTGTGATACAGTTATTTTATACTACAGAGCCTCTCTTGCAAAAGTGCGCCCTGGCCTACCCTATACGGGTAGTGTTGGGGCCACTGCCCCAACATATAGTATAGCTAACTTCTTTAAAATGACTTTTGCAAAAGGCTCTACAGGAAATTATATAAAACCTCCACTTGCTAATTTGCTGTAAATATTAAGCTTGACAACCGCCAACAATCGTTAATGACTCCAGGCGCTGCCTGGTTTTTTATTATTTTTCGCTCCAGCTTCAGATGGTTATTCTCTTTTCTAAGGCATTTTAACTCTAAATGTGCCGAAGCCTGCCAAAGTGACAGACTCACCATTTTTTAGCGCGTTACTTACCCGGTTACCCATTAAGCGCAACGTTTTTTCGGCAACGACCCTGCTCAATTCATTGTTCCGGGTTATTTGGGCTGCGGAGACCTTGTATCAAAAAATGGTTAAGAAATCGCGGAAGCGCCGGCTTCAGCGACAATGTGGTCATTTTCCACGGTACTACCAGAAACACCAATGGCGCCAATAATCTCGCCTTCGGCATTTTTGAGTGGTACGCCGCCTGGAAATGTGATCAGTCCGCCATTCGAATGTTCGATATTATAAAGTGGACCGCCAGGTTGTGAGAGTTTTCCGATCTCGCCCGTGGGCATATCGAAAAACCGAGCGGTTCCGGCTTTTTTGATGGCAATATCAATGCTTCCGATCCATGCGTTATCCATGCGGATAAAGGCTTTCAGATTTGCGCCCGCATCTACAACTGAAATATCCATTTTGGTTCCGATCTCTTCGGCTTTCTCCAGTGCAGCCTCAAGAACTGATTTCGCCTGTTTCATAGTGATGTCTGACATATTAATTAAACCTCCTCTTGGCAATTGTTTTGGGATGGGGAAAAAATTGGACAGATAGTATCCGTTTACAATGTGAATAAGATACGGCAAGAATTGGGGCGTGAATTATCATAAAATAGCGTGCCCCTTTAGTAGTTTCGGCCTGGGGACGGGCCGAAACATCGGGTCATGGAAAACATAGGGTCATTAATGATTACCTCATATTACAAAAATCTAACAGGGACATTACACTCACTAACCCAACGATGCAACAAATAACTGCTATTTTAATTTAACGGCGATAAAGTGTGTGCTGGTACCTTTATGAAGCAACAACAGCACAGTATCTTCGGCTTTTTCCATGGCAGCTTCATAATCTTTTACACTCTTTATCTGGCGGCGATTTATCTCCAAGATAACCTCGCCTTCTTCAATACCTGCTTTTTCCGCCGGAGACTTCGGTCCGACTTCGGTTATCACCACACCTTCATTGGCCGATATCCCAAATTTCTCCTTGAGAGTGGCCGTCAGCGCCTGCACTTTAATTCCCAGCCGCCCAAAATCCTTTCTCGCTAACAGCAGCTCCTCATCTTTCGGATAAAGAGCCATCTCTATCTGCAAAACTTTCCGTTCCTTATCCCTGAGGACGACCAGCTCCACTTTCTCGCCGGGTTTGGCTTTGGCGGCTAAGTGCGAAAGCTCGGAAGGATCATCCACCTCATCCCCATCAAAACTAAGTATAATGTCGCCTCGCCTGACACCAGCTTTTTCCGCCGGTGAACCAAGTACCACCTCAGCCACCAACGCTCCTTTATCTTCATCTAATCCGAAGCTTTTAGCTAACTCAGGCGTTACTTTCTGGATCATAACTCCCAGCCAACCTCGTTCCACCTTCCCTTTATCCCGCAAATCCTCCAAAACATCTTTGACCAGATTAATCGGAATGGCAAACCCAATCCCTTGTCCTTCCGATATGATTACGGTATTTATCCCGATTACCTCGCCATTGAGGTTGAACAGCGGACCGCCGCTGTTGCCGGGATTGATAGAAGCGTCGGTCTGGATATAGTCATCGTAAGGGCCGGTTCCCAACACCCGGCCTTTAGCGCTTACAATCCCTACCGTTACTGTATGTCCCAAACCAAAGGGGTTTCCAATAGCCATTACCCACTCCCCTACCTGGAGCTTGTTTGAATCAGCCAGAGGGGCTATCGGAAAGCTTTTCCATGAATCAATTTTGATTAAGGCAATATCAAGTTTCCTGTCGGTGCCAATTACATTAGCCCGGAACTTTTCCTTGTCTGAAAGGGTCACTTCAATTTCGTCCACATCTTCCACCACGTGGAAATTGGTTAGTATATAACCATCTTTACTGATAATAAATCCAGAACCTAAGCTGCGCTGTTTGAGCTCCTTGTGAGGCAATTCTCCGAAGAAACGTTCAAAGAACTCATCGAACGGCCCCCAGCGTCGGGAAAAATTCCGGAAGCGGCGGGGATGGTTCTTTAAGGTTTTCACCATACTTAAATTAACCACCGCCGGTTTTATCTCCTCCGATAACTTTACGAAGGTCTTCGGATCAAAGACCTTAGATTGCAATTCAACATCTTCTCCGGCCGGCTTTTCGCCCCATAGTTTCCCTTCATCACTCCCACAACAATTAAGACTGCTCAGAAAAAACACACACCAGAGTGCGATGATTAAGCCCCGCCGGCTGAAAAGCTTCTTAAGAATTAACATCAGCTTTGGCCCCTGCTTTTTTAGGCGGTTCGACAACCTCTCTCTTCAGCTCGCCAGGCTGCTTGGAGAGCTGCCGTAAAATATCTTCTGAAACCAAAAATATTTGAGCATCCTTCTCCCGCCGGACGTAAATCTGTTCATCAGAAGTAATCGTCCCCAATGTAATATCAAGGGAATCGGTTTGATCGGCAAGCCAGATGGAAATTTTCATTACAGGATCGTCAAAGCCAAACTCAGGCTTTTCCTCTGGCTCTAAATAGGCTTCCGCTTTAAGGTTTTCCAAATCATAAAGCATGCCGTCTATAAAGTATGGCTTAGCTGGGGCATCCTCGGGCTTTATGATACGCCATTCATCCTTTTCTTTGCCGATAACAATGACCTGCCCATAACAATCCATCTGAAACATCGCCACCAGAGACCTATCAAACTCCAGAATCCGCCGGTCCCGCAAATCAAAGGCATCTGAAAATAATGTGCTGGCTATTGCATCATCCACAAGCGCCACCTGGGGCTTAGACTCCGCCTTGGCATATATTCCTTTTTCGGGTTCTGTTTTACCAAAAAACAATGTTTGTTTTAGTTTCTCAGAGCCGGTATAGACAGACACCTGGAGAGCAGGTTTATCCAGCCCGTATTGACTGAGATCCTCGGAACTCTCAGCGGCAAATTCCTTAGCCCGCAAGCTATCTAAACGGTTTAAGTAGGCGCTTATATCTTCTCTATCACCTTTAGCCTGATAAGGAGCCGTTACTTTCCAACCTTCCTCGGCGTCCAATTCCAATCTGACCTCCTTGTCCGGATACTTTAGCTCAAGCTGGGTTACCTGAGGTTCTTCCGCCCGAATTAACTGTTTATCCCGCACCTCAAGGAGATTGGTCTTCAGGTGATGCAGCAGATGAACGGTGACTAAAAATATCTTGTCCGACCCTTCCCGCTTTGCATAAATAAGTGATCCGGCAGGATTTTGTTTGCCCAAAGACAGCTCGGAGACGTTTTTATCCGTAGTTATCCGCAAGTCCAG
>QIEW01000016.1 GCA_003230535.1 bacterium | reverse complement strand
CGCTACCCCAAATATCAGCAGGTTGCCGATGCACTAAGGTTACTGGGCGCTTCCTGGTTGGCTTTAGAACAATACTCCCCAGCCCAGGCCGCCTATGAAGATTGGCTGAAAGCCTATAGCCGGGAAAAGTTTGCCGATGAAGTTCTGTTTTATCTGGGGGAAGCCTACTACTCCGAAAAAGCTTACCGGAAGGCTCAAGGCGCCTATCAGCGACTGTTGCGCTCATGGCCGAAAAGTAAATTCGCGCCGAAAGCCACTTATATGATAGGAATTTGCTCCCGCGAACTGGGAGATTTTCAGAAGGCCCTGTCGGTATTCATTCAGGTAAGTAAAAGTTACTCCAAGCATCCCATCGCCCAGGAGGCGTCATTACAAAGAGGAGAAATTCTCTTTACCCAAAAGAAATATAAGAAGGCGCAGGAAGTCTACCTAAAGCTATCATCAGCCAAAGATCCGAAGACAGCGTCATCCGCCCAATACTGGGTGGGGGAGTGCCTCCTTCAGCAAGGCGATCAAAAGCAGGCTCAGGCCGCCTTCCAGCGGTTACTGAAGCGGGCTGATGCACCTACCCATTGGGTTAACCTGGCCCGCTTAGCTATGGAAGCAACAAGGAGATTTAGAGCGGACACAAGAGATGTTTGGCAAAATTATCCGCACCACAAAAGAACCCGAACTGCTCAAGGCCGCCAAAGCTAAGCTGCTCAAGACTACAGAAAGCATGGGAAAACCATAAGTAAACTTATTTGACCCGTTTAGTATTTTATCACCATCTTTTTAATCTCTCATGAAGCCAGAAATAATAGGTTTTGGGGCGCTGAATGTAGACCTGATCTACCAGATAGATTGGCGCTCACTAAACAAGAGAATAAACCTCTCCCTCCAGCCGGGGGAGGAAAGGGTTTTGGCGCCGGAGGAGTTCACATCTATCTGGAAAGCTGTGGATGAAACAGGTCATTCCCAAGGTAAAAGCGGCGGAGGGCAGGCGGCTAATACTATGGTTGCCTTGTCGCAAATGGGTTTTCCCTGCGGCTATATCGGTCGGGTAGGCAATGATAAAGCCGGAGAATTGCTATATAACTCAATGCAAAATGTAGATAAAAGCCATATCCGCAGACAAGGCCAAAGCGGGATAGCTTTATGCTTAGTGGATAATTCCGGGAGCAAATGACGAGCTAGAGGCGGAGGCGGATGATCTCGCTTATCTAAATCAAGCTAAATTAGCTTATTTTAGCTCTTTTGTGGGCGATAAACCCTTGGATGCCCAAATAAAAGCCGCCAAATCCCTGGAGGCGGGGACAAAACTTGCCTTAGATCCGGGGGAACTGTATGCCGGACGCGGCTTACAAGCGCTGGAGGCGTTACTTAATAAAACGACCCTCCTCTTTATTTCCGAAGAGGAATTAGCTCTTCTTACCGGGAAGAGATGGCCGGGAGGCGCGGACAAGCTGCTGGATTTCGGGCCTGATATTCTGGTCTGTAAGCGGGGAAGCAAGGGGGCGGCAGTGGCCGCTTATGGTGAGAGATGGGAGTATCCGCCGGAGAAGGTAGATGTCCTGGATTGTATCGGCGCCGGCGATGTATTAGCCGCAGGCTTTATCGCCGGCCGGCTGAGGGGATTGCCCATACCCGACTGCTTAGATTTGGGACAAAAGGCCGCCGCCGGGAGTATTACAGGTTTTGGCCGCCAATGTTACCCTGACCGGACTTTCCTCCAGAATTATTTTAGACCCGAATAATTCGGGATCATAAACACGCTCGGAGCTGGTCGCTTCCATAGGGGGAGTTTTCGGCGATTTGTATGAAAACTTTGTTTTTTACCGTTATTTTATAAGTAGCTGTATTAAAATAACATCATCAATGTTTATTGTGGATTTATGAATAATCCGGGTGGAAGAACCAACGAGTAAATTCGATCTTTCGGCTGGTTCTCAAGCCGAAAGTGTCAAGGGAAACGCACCCCTTTTATGGTAGTTTCGGCCTGGGGACAGGCCGACTCAACATCGGGTCGAGTAAATCAGTTGGTTACGCCACTGGATGGTGCCGATGAACCAAAAAATTCAGAATTATTTTTTTATTTACAGTTCGATACTGATTATCTCGTCTTTACACTACTATACCAGCACCGGCCAACACTATTTTCATGACATCTACCGGCGGCTTTACTACATACCGATTATCTTCTCCGCCTTTTTCTATGGGGTGAAAGGCGGGCTAATCTCCTCCCTTTGTATCAGCCTGATTTACGCTCCGCACGCCTTTTGGCATGGGGTGCACCTTGATCCTGCCGGCACCTTGGAGAAAGCATTGGAGATTGCTCTCTACAATATTGTGGCGGTGGTGACCGGCGCCCTGGCAACCAGGGAGAAAAATGAAAAGGAGCGGCACCGGCAAACGGCCCTTAATCTGGAGGCATCGATTTCCGAGCTTAAGAAAAAGGAGGATGAACTTCTGCGGGCACAGAAGCTGTCGGCTCTGGGACAACTCACCGCGGGACTGGCGCACGAGATTCGGAACCCACTGGGGTCAATCCAGGGCTCGGCTGAGATTTTATCGGCTGATTATTCTCCCGGGGATAAAAAATACAAGATTTCCCAGATTCTTATAAAAGAAGCCCACCGGCTTAATGAAGTGCTGACAAGTTTTCTCTCCTTTGCCGGGCCGCAACCGATTAAACCTGCCCGCATTAATATATTAAAGGAACTGGAAGGGGTTATAAAATTAATGGAACCCCAAGCTAACGGCGTCGGGGTTAAGCTGGAGAAGGATTTCCAGGATACCATTCCTTCAGTATTTATAGATCGCCAACGGCTGCGGCAAGTGTTTATCAACCTGATTATTAATGCCATTCAGGCCATGCCCCGTGGGGGAAGGCTTTCTATTTCCGCACAAGCGACCGTTAAGGAAGACAAAGACTTCGTCCGGATAGACTTCATCGATACAGGAGAGGGGATCTCCCCGGAGAATTTACCCCATATTTTTAACCCTTTTTTCACCACCAAGACGGAAGGCGCCGGGTTAGGGCTGGCTATCTCTTATAAAATAGTGGAGGAGCACCAGGGAAACATCAAGGTGCGCAGCTCCGTGGGTCAAGGAAGTATCTTTACCATCAATCTTCCGCTATGAGCTAATCGAGAGGCTATTGACAACAGGCAGCGAAGTTTAATATCAATAGTGGTTGGCTGCGGGGGGCGGCTGACTTACGAGGGATTCATAGCATGTTTACGCATTTTTGACGGACGGGCTTGCCCTCCCCGCCTGCTTCTTGGTTGCGTAAACACCAACGCTTATGAAAGTGAGACCTATCAGGTGAATAACTTTCGGATACTAATTATAGATGACGACGAAAGCCTGTGTCAGGTAATGGAGTACTCCTTAAATGAGGCGGGGTTGAAGGTGGATATCGCCTATACCGGCGAGGAAGGTATCTCTTTATTTAATAAAGGCGATTACCGGCTGGTAATCTGCGACCTTAAGTTGCCCGGAATGAATGGGATGGAAGTGTTAACCAAAATAAAGAGTATTTCTCCCGAGGCGATAATCATCATCATCACGGCTTTTGGCTCGGTGGAGCAGGCGGTGGAGGCAATGAAGCGGGGAGCGTATGATTACACCACTAAACCGGTAGCCTTAGAAGAACTGAAGCTGATAGTTGATAAGGCGTTGGAGAGGATCTCTCTGCTGGAGGAGAATAAAAGATTAAAGACGGAACTTCAGATGGGAGGGAAAAAACTTGTCACCCGTTCGGAAAAGATGCTGGCTCTCCTGGAAATGGTAAAAAAGATTGCCAAGACTTCCGCTTCAGTACTTATCAGTGGTGAAAGCGGTACCGGCAAGGAACTTTTGGCCCGGATTATCCATTACAACAGCGACCGTAGGCAGGCTCCCTTTATAGCTCTCAACTGTGCGGCTATTCCCAGAGAGCTCCTAGAAAGCGAGCTCTTCGGGCATGTAAAGGGGGCTTTTACCGGAGCGGTCAGAGACAAAAAAGGGAAGTTCGAGCTGGCCAATCGAGGAACATTTTTCCTCGATGAGGTGGGAGAGTTCCCCCTGGAGTTACAGGCTAAACTCCTTAGGGTGCTCCAAGAAGACGAGATTGATCCGGTGGGGGCGGAGAAGCCGGTACCGATAAATGTTAGAGTAATCGCCGCCAGCAACCGGAACTTGGAAGAGTTGATCGCCCAACAGCGTTTCCGTGAAGATCTGTATTATCGTATCAATGTGATCCCGATCATCATTCCGCCACTGCGGGAAAGGACCGAGGATATTCCTCTCCTCTTGCAATATTTTATAAATAAATACTCGCCGGACAGAGAAATTAAACTTTCCTCCGGGCTGCTGGCGGAACTTCAAAATTATCCCTGGCGCGGAAATGTGCGGGAGTTAGAGAACATCTGCAAGCGGATGGTTATACTTAGGGAGTCTGATGAGCTTACTGTGGATGACCTTCCCTGGAGGACTCCTCCGCAAAAACCTACGATAGGCCAACTATCCCTAACCCTGCCCGATGAGAGCCTGTCATTGGAAGAGCTGGAGAAGGAAATAATCCGTAAGTCACTGGAAAAACACAGCGGAAATCAAACTAAAACTGCCCGCTATCTCCAGATAGCAAGACATGTATTGATCTATCGGATGGATAAATACGGGCTGAAAGGCTGATTTATACTAAGTTCAGACCTCGTAAATATGGGTGAAAATCAGTCCATTTTTTGGACACTTCATGGAGGAATTGTATTTCGGGAATCCTTCCCGAAATGAATCCGCTGTTATCACGACATGGATCTGTTTCGGGAGGGACTCCCGAAACACGAGTGTCCAACAGGTTTGTGGTATCTTATCTTATTGTTTAGGTGGCGGCAGGTATCAGGAAACCTGCCACTCGTTCAGGCTGTCAGGTCTGAGGACCCGACAGCACATAAAGGCTGATTTATACTAAGTTGCTGTCAAGCGAGTAATGACTGATGCAAATGAAAATTCATTGTACGCAGAATTTATTCTATCTCCCTAAATATTTGGGAACCGAAGCCGCTGAATGAGCAAAGAAAGTTTGTTTTCCTCCCGCGGTAGTTCAGCTAAAGCCCTCTGGAGCCGAAAACCCGGAGGGATAAGCTCCTCTGATTTCTTAAGCGCCCGGTTCAGCGCTATTCCGGCTTCTTGCTTGTTGGTCTCAGGCGATAGAATAAGGAGCTCCGATTGATCCAGCAGGGTAATGGCGTCATGGCCCCTGAGATTTTCCCTTAAACCAGCTCCTAACTTCATAAGCCATCTCCCCTGGTCATTCCCCCCGCTGGATCCCTGTGAGGAAACATTCTCCCAGGTTAAACTGGCCAGACAAAGCGGCCGGTTTGAACGCCGGCTGATCCCAAACTGAATGTGAAAGATATTTGTAAATATTTCAAAGGGGAGCAGGCCATTACAGATATCCGGATCAGTTAATTTATAGTTGCCAAGTCCCTGCTCGGCCACTTCCGAACCGGCGGCAGTCAGCGAATATATTTTTATATCCTGGAGCTTGGCTTTATCGGTTGAAAAATCGCCTCCGCAATTCATACATAAGCAATTTACTGTCGGCTCGAGGAACACCTCGCTACAGCGGAAACATACATAACTTGTCGAGGGTCTGTCATAGTCTACTCCTATGTCCTTAAGTTTCTTCATACATTTAGGGCAGACCAGATTCCATTGGTCGTGAGTTTGCGCCCTTTGGTTATATGGGCGTTGGAATTCTATTTCAGGCCCCACGTAGCTACAGCGGTAATGGTGAATATTATGGTGGAGTTGGATGTGGGGTATCCGGCATCGAGGACAGACCTCCCGAAAATTTATCTGATAATGTTCGCATTGTGGACAGAGGTGAATTCGGTCTTGGAGTCGACCTGTCAGGAACCCTTGTACTTCCAGATCTTCCAGGGAGGCCGGACCCTGGTTTTGCGGCGCGTCCAGGAGGGCCGCCGCCAGGGGATAAACATACCCGCAGGGGGAGTCTTTCTCCCTGTCAGGAGAGAGTTTCATGTTTTGGCGGCTATGCAGAAAGCGCAACAGATTAATAAGCCGCCGCAGGGAAATATCATCATTATCTCCCACGGGAGAGAAATTCTCCAGCTCACTTGTTAACTTGGCCAGAGCTAATATTTGGGAATACAAATCAGCGGCGGATAATGTAGGCGGGCTTACCTTATCGGCCAGCCGACGGGCCGGACCCAACTCTGTCAGCGGCGTCAGCGCTAATACCGGGGCCAGGGCCAGTTTGGGATGACTGCGGATAATGAACAGATGCTCTGTCAGAATAGATTTGCTAGGCGAAGCCAGCACAATGATTTGTGGAGCATAGCCTTCAACTTCGCAACTTTTGAAAACCTGACTTTGCTGAGAGTTAATCCGCTCCTGTAACAGGTGGGGAACTACTTTTAACTTACAGTTGGGCAGTCCCTGTAAGTGTTTCCAATATGAAGGATCACCCTCGGAACTAATCACTATTACATTGATAGGACGCAATGAGGTATCAGCTGCCATGTAATTATTTCCTCATTTTCAACAGGGATACTTTAATAGTATAGATACAAGGAATTTCCATTTTCTGTGGTGTCAGATTCAGGAAATCTGACACCTCCTTCCTAAAACCGCAGTCAGGTCTGAGGACCTGACTGCACAAAGCACATAATGATAGAAATACTACACGTCAAAATTGATGAACTTATGTGCTGTCGGGTCTTTAGACCCGACAGTCTGAACGAGTGGCAGGCTTTCTGAACCGCCACCACCTAAAACATCTATTTATGTCATTCCCGTGCAAACGGGAATCCAGTATTTTCAGACAGTTAAAATCAGGATGGATTCCCGCTTTTGCGGGAATGACAACTTTTTACGAAACCATCAAAATTGTAAAATAGTTACGATTATTTACTACTGCTTATCTTAACCTTCATCTTGTCCCGCAGCCCCTCGTTATTGGTTACCACTACTAAATCACCTGCTGACAGCTCCCCGTCCACCACAATCAGGTCCCCCTTGTTCTGACCGGGAACCACTTTTACTTGCCTGACCTCCCCGCCTTTTACTAAAAACACCGCCTGTTCCCCGTTTTGGTTCACCAAGGCGTCTTTAGGAACCAGCAACGCTTCCCTCTGAACTCCGATAGTAAGCTTTAGGCGGGCTAACATTCCGGCGTAGAGCTTATGCCGACGATTATCCACCTCGATTTTTACCAGAAATGTGTGGGACTTAGGATCAGCCTTTGGGATTATGTCCCTTATGGCGCCGGAGAAAGTCCGCCCGGGATAAGCATCAAACACCACCTCGGTTATCTGTCCATGTTTTATCCTGCCGATATCTCTTTCAGCTACATAAGTATGGATCAGGAGTCGATCAATATTGATAAGTTCAACCAGCGTTCCCCCCTCATCTGTCCACTCGCCTACTTCCTTATATTTTTGGGTGATTACTCCGGAAAAAGGAGCGGTAATACCGGCTTTTTTTAGCTCATCTTCAGCTTTTTCGAGCTCTGCTTCAGCCTGTTCTACTTTGGCCTTAGCTATCATGATGTCTTCTGTCCGACTACCTTCCACAGCCAGCCTCAGATCCGCATCGGCCCTTACATTTGCAGCTTTGGCCTGTTCATAATCCAATTGAGAGTTTTGTTTCTGCTCTAAGGGTACCACACCTTTGGCGAAGAGATCTTTCATTCGTTTTTTATGGAGTTTTGCCTTCTCCTCAGCGGCTCGACGCAGTTCCACCTCTGCTTGGGCGGCATTTATCTCCTGTTCCCTGGAACCGGCCTTCAACTTAGCAAGTTCAGTCTGTGCCTGCTTTAGCAGGGCCAAAGCCAGGTCTTTATCTATAATTTTACGGTTCTTCTCCAGTTGGCAGATAAGTTCTCCCTCTTTCAGATAAGTTCCTTCCCGGACAGGAAAATTTTGGATCTGCCCGCTGGTCTGCGCGCTTATGGCGGCAGAAAGCAGAGGCTGAGCAATGCCGACCAACTGCAATGTGTTTTCCACCATTCCACTAGTCACCGCCACTACCTCCACCGGTACCGTCATAGGGCCAAATGGTGGTTGAGCATCTGCTGCATCTCCCCGCAGCAACACATAAAATAAAATTATCGACCACCATCTTCTCTGGATTTGCATGTATCGTACCGTCGATGCCTTCCGTTAACCCGAATAATTCGGGATTTATAACACGCTCCCGTTGGGAGCGGGAGTTTTCGGTAATTTGTATGAAAAATTTGTTTTTTGACCGTTATTTTGTAAGTAGCTGTATTCAAATAACATCATCAATGTTTGCCGTGGATTTATGAATAATCCGGGTTAGGAATAAATAACGCCCGATACTCTATCGGTTACCTGAACTTTATCAAATTACGAAAATTACGAATTAATTTCACTCTGGCAATGGTAAGTGAATTAAGGCAGAAAATCAAGATGGTCAGGTTACCGACCCCAGAGTTCTCCTTTGTTATAAATGTTGTTTTTGTCAAGTAAAGCATAGTGCCCAAATCCACCGCCTATTTTGAGCGGAGGTATTTTGAGACCATTTCAGGGCTTACTTGAGGGTTATGGGAGACCCCTTATTCCGTTTTTATTTTTCTGAGGCGGTTGAACTGTGTTTACGGGCCGATTTCAAGCATAGTTTTCCTGTAGCTTACGGTTAATACATTGATTTACCTATCCATGCCGGCGTTTTACCCTCCAGGTACCGGCGCCAGGGTCACTGACCCCAGGCGGTCATTATCGCTATAGATGATGAAATACGGGTGAGAAAGCTGGCCAGAATCAAAAAACTGGCCGGCTCGCTCGAATTTGATGATGCAGAGGCATTAAGACACAAGGATGACCGACTTGGCTAAACCCGTCTTAGTAGATACCTCCGTTTGGATAGCTTATCTCAGGCGGGAAGAATCTGCTTTTAATGAAGTAAATGTATTAGCGGATGCCGGACGGATTCGCCTGTTGGGGCTTATCCTCGCTGAGCTTTATCAAGGTTGCAAGTCTCAAAAGGAACTGGATGTGGTAAGTGATCTGGCGGATATATTCCCTAAGCTGGACGAGCCTTCCGGAATGTGGGAAGAGGCGGGAATGCTAGCCTATAAGTTGCGTCGCCAAGGATTAGCGCCGGGGCTGGCGGATTGTTATATAGCGGTCATTGCAGCAAAATCCGGAACACTAATTTACAGTTACGATAAACATTTTGATAAATTGGACAATATCTGTGCTCTAGAACTATATTCACCTGTACATGCTTGATATATAAGGATCTCCGCCCTGTGAGCTACACAGAAGACAGCTTCGGGCTGATACGAGGCTTGCAGCTTGCCAAATTCATCCTTAAGCTGCGGGTTATAGAAAAGATTATCCTGCCGGAATATAAGGGCTCCACATTCCGGGGCGTTTTGGGTTGGCAGCTAAAGAAGATTATCTGCATCAACCGTGATGTCGCCGACTGTCCCGAATGCCTTCTATCACCCAAGTGCCTGTATAATTACCTGTTCTCGCCGCCGCTTCCCCCAGATACCCAATTTTTGCACCATACCTCCCGTATACCCGCACCCATAGTTCTGGATCCGCCTCTTACCCCAGACACCATGGAAGGTCGGCTTGGCGCTCATCGGCAAAGGGATAGAGTATCTGCCATACCTGATATATGTATTCACCGAAATCGGGAAAGGCGGTATCGGGACAGGGTTGTATCCACGGGGGAATAAAAAACGCGGGGGACGCTTTTAACTATAGTATGTTCCGTAAATCATGATACTAATATTGACATCACTTTGACTATCTGATACAATCCCCCTTGGATAATGGATAATTGTTCTTTTTTCAAGGGGAATGCGCAGATGTCGTTTCAGGGAAAGCAGCTTTCCGCAGAGATGGTCGAATT
>QIEW01000501.1 GCA_003230535.1 bacterium | reverse complement strand
CAGGGATAAACTCCCCGGCCAGCTCAAACGCATTATCATTAATACATAACGGCCCTTCACTATCCGAATAATACGGCATAACCTTAAGCCTACCCTTCTTTTATACGGTTTACTATATCCTTATGCTCCGGGCAGGCCAAGCGCTTCCAGGCGCTGGGGTCGGGAGTAACTTGGGGCGTTAGGCGGGATTTAAGCTCGCTGATGTGTCTTGCCGCCTCATCCAGACGCATCGAGGGAAGCTCCCCAGTCTCAGCCGCCGACACCAGCGCATTAAACACTTGCTGCTGGACGGCCTCATTCCGGCTGACAATCAGCATATCCACCCCGGCCCGCACCGCCGCTGCCGCACTCTCTCCAAGCCGTTCCTGGTCGATAGCCTTCATTACCATATCATCGGAGATAATCAGTCCCCTAAATTGCATCCGCTCCCGGAGGAGCTTTTGCAGGATATATGGAGATAGGGTAGCCGGATGATCCTTATCCCAGGCCGGATAGAGAACGTGGGCGGTCATCAGGGCCGGCAATCCCCTGGATACAGCCGCCCGGAAAGGGTGGAGTTCCCGTTCTTCCAGCGCTTCCACCGGCTGGCGGACGATGGGCAGTTCAATATGCGAGTCCTGACCGGTATCCCCATGTCCGGGAAAATGTTTTCCTACAGGGATTACTCCGCCCTCCCGTAATCCATCTATTATAGCGCAGCCCAAGTCGGCCGCCACACAAGGGTCGCTCGATATTGCCCGATCGCCTATAATCGGATTATGGGGACAGCTATCCACATCCAGCGCCGGACTAAAATTCATATTTATCCCCACAGACGACAGTTCCCGACCGATCAGTCTCCCCAAAGCATGAGCCAATTCCGGCTTCCCGCAGGCGCCTAATCCAGCCATTGGCGGCAGCGGAGTAAACCCTTCCTTTAATCGGGCAACCCGGCCTCCCTCCTGATCTATGGCGATAAGCAGCGGAACCCCCCATTTATCCAGGCTCATCGCTTGTAGCTCAGCACAAAATCGGGATATCTCCGCCGGACTGGCGGCACGCCTAGGGAACAGTACCACTCCTCCCAGCCCATACCGGCAGATTTGCTCTCTTAGGGCATCCGAGGGAACATACTCCGAAACGCCCCAAAACAAAAGCTGCCCGATCTTCTCCTCAAGTCCAAACCTATCACCTTGCTTGTTCATAAAAAACTAGTTTTAATTGACAGCATTGGGATTACAGGATGCCGGCGGCCAACTCCGCCAGTAGCGACCGTTCACCTTTTACCAGATGCACATGGCCGGCGATATCTTGGTGTTTGAATTTCTCTACCACATAAGCCAGGCCGTTACTGGCAGCATCAAGATACGGGTTATCAATCTGGAACGTATCACCGGTAAGCACAATTTTAGTGCCCTCCCCGGCCCGGGTCACAATGGTTTTAATTTCATGGGGAGTAAGGTTTTGGGCCTCATCAACTATCAGAAATTGATTAGGAAGATTTCGGCCGCGAATATAAGTCAGCGGCTCTATCTCCATCATCCCCAGTTTCAACAAATCACGGGACCCCTTCGGACGCTGCCGTATTCTATTATCCGGATTAGACAGTAATAGCTGAAGGTTATCAAAGATGGGCTGCATCCAGGGGGAAAGTTTTTCTTCTACGGCTCCCGGTAAGTATCCAATATCTTTGCCGAGAGGGAAAACCGGCCGGGCGACCAATATCCGCTGATAGAGCTTCTCCTTAACCGTCTTCTGGAGAGCGGAGGCCAACGCCAACAAGGTCTTCCCGGTACCGGAGATGCCGGTAAGCGAAACCAGTCGCACCTGATCTTCCAGCAGCAAATCCAGAGCGAAGCATTGCTCCTGATTGCGGGGTTTAATTCCCCAAACACCTTCTGAGAAATTCTTTAGCGGGACAATTCCCTGCCTCTCCGGGGAATAACGACCTAACTCCTGTTCTGACGGGTTTGCTTTATTTTGTAGGATTATTCCCGAATGAGGATAAAATATCCGCTTATCTTTAGGGTAATAGTAACCCCGGTAACTAAAATTACTCAGCTCCTCCGGTTCGAGCTTTAACTTCACAAATCTGCCATAGAGTTCGTCAATATTTACTTTGCCCCGCTCATAATCCTGAGCGACCAAACCCAACGCATCGGCTTTAATGCGCAGAGTAGTATTTTTAGTGACTAATATTACCGGAGTTTTAGGGTGGCGCTGTTGCAGCTCAAGTGCAACAGCTAATACTTTATTATCATCCGTCAGGGGCAGTTGATCCAAAAGACGCCCCATCGAGGTCTGACGAAGGATCTCCACCCATAAGAGGCCGCCATTCTCCAGCTTTACTCCGGCAGAAAGATTGCTTTTCTCCCGAAGCTTATCCAGGAACCTCGAGACTTGCCTGGCATTTCGCCCACTCTCCGTCAGCTCTTTTTTGTATTTATCTATCTCTTCAATTACCGTAATAGGGATAGCAATCTTGTTGTCGTTGAAATTAAAGATTGCCGCGGGATCATAGAGAAGTACCGAAAGATCTATTATAAAAATTTTCATACAAATTACCGAAAATTCCCGCAATGGAAGCGACCAACTCCGAGCGTGTTTATGATCCCGAATTATTCGGGCTAAATCATCAGGATGCTGGAAATTTTTATTACAATCTCCTATAATGGTAGCATAGCTGGATTAACCTAGTCCAGCTCAAGTTTAGCCGCAAAAGGGAAATGTGTGGGAGAGTAATGCAATACAGATTGGGGAGGTTCCTACTGGCCGCTTTCACCCTGATTTGGTGCATTGCTTGTGCCGGCGGGGGACAGCGGAGACCGGCGGCATTTTCTAAATCCAGACCCCAAAAAACCTATCACGTAGTCCGGCGAGGTGAAACTTTATGGCGGATTGCTAGCGCCTATGGAGTGAAGCTGGATGATCTTATTCGGATTAACGGGCTCAGGGATCCTGATCGGATTGAGGTAGGCCAGCGGTTACTTCTTCCAAACCGGCTAAGTTCTCATCCAAAACTTAACCTTGCTAAAAGGCAAAAGCGCCTTAAAGTTTCCGATAATAAATATTATAAACCAGGGTTTAATTGGCCGCTAACCGGTAAAATAGCGGCTAACTCCGGCTATGCTGAAGGGGTAAAAAATGAAGGTATCGATATTCTGGCTCCGTCTGGCTCAGAAATTCGGGCGGCAGATGAGGGCTGGGTTGTTTATGCCAATAATAAGATGCGCTATTACGGCAATATGTTGATTATCAGACACAAATACTCCTTTTTCACCGTATATGCGCATAATAAGACACATCTGGTTAAGACAAACCAATGGGTAAATCGGGGGCAGGTTATCGCTCTTGTGGGCCGGACCGGTCATATTACCACCCCTCGCCTTCATTTTGAGATCCGCAAGGGCGAGAGGGCCGTAAATCCTTTGACTTATTTACCCCAATTGACAAGATAGCCGGTTACTGCCCCGCTTTTTTTAGGCTTTCTCTACTTATTAACTCATGTTACGACAAACTAAAATACTGACCAAGGCTCGGTGATTTTAACCGCAGAGAACGCAGAGGTCACAGAGAGTAGTACTT
>QIEW01000317.1 GCA_003230535.1 bacterium | reverse complement strand
TGTTCGAGCCATATTTATGATCCTCCACTGTTTTATTGTGATAACAGTAGTATAGCATAAATATTAGCTTAAGTGAACTGTATTGCCCTTAGAAAGGATGACCAATAAACACTTGGGCCAGCGCCTCCTCTTCCGATCCGGCCAGATCAATCCTTACTATGACATTATTTGCCAGCACTCTGATACCGGCGCCTGCATTCCATTTCATGTCTTCATGCAAGGTTTCTATGTTCCATGCAGGGGCAACTCGGCCCAACTCGACAAAACCAACCAATTGAAGCCAATCTACATTAAGCCTGTTACCCAAGGTAATATCTTTTAAAGGGTTCCAGTTAGGAATATGGCGATATTCAGCCCCATAATAGATAGCGGCTTGATCATGGAAACGAGTGGCCGGATACCCCCTTAGTCTCCACAAGCCCCCTAAGTTTGCGCCTTTATAGGTTGGCGGCCGGTGAAATTTCTTGTCGCCATCTTCTCTATTATAACTGTCCCAGGTGGGAGTATCTACCGTCCAGAAATTAAGCGCGATGACTCTTTGTCTGGCGCTTGCTGATGCGCCTAATGAAAAATATTTCTGAAGGTCAATTTTCCAAACAGTCCATGAGTTTGAACTATCCAAGCCCCCCCAATCTCTGGTGATGGAAAATTCTTGGTAGCTGCCGCTGGAAGGATTAGGTAGAAAATCTGTATTATCATAAATCAAGGCTAACTCAATCCCGGCCGTTCTTTGCAAAAATTTCTCATCCCTATTTGCCGAATCATCTTCACTATTAGCATTTTGTTCACGATAAAAAGGAGTTGTTTCAAAATAAGTTCGGCCGCCTCTAAAAGGATTCCATTGCTCCCCACCGGTAGCCCCTGCGGTCAAAATTCCATCCTCAAACTTGTATTTTGGAATAAGATGATCCTTCCCGTTACCTATCGGCAGTAAAAACTTTATTTTTGATTCAAAGAAGATGTCCGTACCTTCTGCTTCTATAAAATTGTCTTTGCTAGAATCATTGTTTCCGGAAGTTTCATCGGTAAAGTCAGGGTTTCCGTCTAAATAGATATCTATTGTGCCGAATTCTCCGGCAAAAAATTCGGGTTCCAGAAAGACTCTTTTTATCCAAGGCAGTTGAAGGTTTTTTATTTTCAAGAAGCCGTATCCGCTCTCGTTGTCACTGACAAGGGCCGCGCCTATGGCGATCATTTGTTTCTGAACGTATCCCTCTGCAATAGCAGCTATCCCTACGCCAGTACCAATTGTATCGTTATAAAAAGGGAAGGGTAGGATGAGCAGGCGCCTCTTGGATTCGGCTTCTTTGTCAGGTATATTTTCAGTAGATATAGCTGTGTCTGTAGTGGTAAGTGAATTTGAATTTATGTTCGTCTTTTGAGCATAGCTCTCATTAGACCACAATGATAAGATCAGAAGAACCAATAGATACTTTTTCATTACTCATTTTTACTGCCAACGGGAGCGTGTTTATGATCCCGAATTATTCGGGTTAGAAGAAAAAGCCGACCCTGAACTCGACCATCCAATCGTACAGATCGTAATCATTAATTATCGGCGTTGCAAACTCCACGGACGCAACGCACTTCTCGGAAATCATCTTACCGAGCAAGATATCGAACGGAACAAACCAATCTCCGGGATTTTTGTTTAGACCTTTCTCATTATTGTAGATGATATCCTGGCTCGCCCATAAGTTAATGAAGTCGATAGGTAAGCCCCACTTTTTAGGCATATTGATGTTTATAAGCGGCAGGATGGCTAACTGATTGATGTCATCGCGGTCTTTATCTTCATCGGCATAGTTGGTAAAATAACGCAAAACAAGCGTCGAAAAGCTCCCCTTGGTGATCCACGGCATATCGAACTTAGCCCCTAGCAATGGAGCAACCTGATACTTTTCCGCTCCCAGGTTGTCCTCGGTAGCCGTCGGCCAGATAAGCTGGGCCCCAAAACCCCAGGCAAACTTCTTCGATGGCGGCGGCGGAATCAACACAAATTGGGTGAGCAGATCGCCGAGGCCGCCCTCAATATCACCTTCCGGGTTGTCTTTGCTGGGCAGATCGGAAAAACTAACCGGCACATCGACCCGGCCGGCAAAAATCCAGCCGCCCTCAAGTCGTAAAGGCGTATCCACGCGTAAAGTCATGGCATTCAGAAAAGCATCGGAATTTATTTTCCGAAACTGTTCCCGGATATCAAATCGCCAAAGAGGTCTTGTAAAGTCCTGCCCGTAATTGACTTCCTCTGTGTTGCTGGATTCTGTTTTAGCTTCCACCTGCATTGGCATGGCAATCCATGTTAACGCGCACAATATCACCAGGCTAACTAAGGTTAATCCTGCTTTTGTGATTTTCATAGTTCAATTTCCCCTATCAGTTCTTCTTGTTTATATAATGCGCTCCTCATCGATAAGCTGAATATTGAATATTTTCCAATAGGTTTTTGTGGGTACAATGCTTACCCAAGCCTTATAGCTATTACATCGGTCGTGCACATGTCTCCAATGGCGGATAGATCCGTATACGTCCCAGCTGGCCAAGATGGAAAATCCCCCGGCTTCTGTCTCCTTGACCGAATCAATCTTCCTGATATCCAGCCGGTCAACGATCATCGTCTGTCCGTTCTCATCAGCAAGCTGCATCGCATTGCGATTTTGCAGATATACATCGGCCAACAGGTCGCCGGCGACAGTTCTGGCCAACCGATCATAAATCGCCTCTTCCTCCTGATAAACAAATGAGCGGTAAGTGTTCAACAGCAATCCTTGCAGGATGCGAGAACCGTCTTCATTTGATAGAGTTTTCCTAAAGGATAAATTGGCAGGTATAGGAACCCAATTGATTGAGTGACCGCATAAAGCTCCAACCATCAGAGCCGCGGTGCACAGCAGTATGCCCCGTTCTTTGGCTTTAGGAAGGAGGCTCAGAACAAAAGCGGCAGCCAGTAGTATCGCATAACGCATACGGTCAATAATGTCCAATGCAAGCCATAAGAAGCTCTTTTTATCACCGGTTGCTTCATTTCCCCCCTTGGGTACCACCGTCGAGGGCTCGGTTGGTCGCAGAACCACCCGGTGGATACGGCCATCGGCCAGTTTAACCCGGACGAGTACATCTGTCATGGTGGCAGGCAAACCATCAATGCTTAATTCCTGACCCGCTAATTTTTGGTTATCTGGAGCCATTGCCCAGCGGGCGATAACAGCGTTACCCGTCTCCATGACAGTCCGGGGCGATGCCAGCTTAAACCCGGGCGGGAAAAGCGGTTGAATCGGAAGAGGCTTACCCTTATAGAAGGGTATCTTCCAGACCACTTTCAGCCGGCCATTTTCCTGCTCTTCAATCTCCAGGTAAGCCGGATGGATACCGTCGGCTAAAGCCCTGGAAGTCAAACAGAGGGTCAAGCCCCAAAAAAAACTGATAATCAGCCTTTTTTTGTTCATGGCATAGGAAAATTATATACACTAATGTGTAACTTCTCAAAAAGTTGAGGTATAAGCCGATTGGCGCATTAAGATTGGGAGTTGTGGCAGCAGATTTCTCCCTGCAACTCGGTCATTG
>QIEW01000045.1 GCA_003230535.1 bacterium | reverse complement strand
TGCCGGGGTTATCCCTAAAACCCATAGCCGTCCTTTGACTTTGTCTGTAGTCCAGGCTTTGCTTGCCGTCAGGGAGAAGCGTCCGGTCAACATCGTGAACGCTCCCATCCTGGCCCGTAAATTAGGGCTTACGTTAGAGGAAAACAGGCTGGCGGAGGCCGGCGATTATACCAACCTAATTTTAGTTCAGCTGAACACCTCGGAAGGTGGGAGACAGGTAGCGGGAACATTGATTGGAGGAAAACAGCCCAGGATTATCCAGGTTGATGATTTCAGACTGGATGTAATTCCCACCGGCCATATCCTTATCTTCTTCAATTCCGACCAACCGGGGATTATTGGCAATATCGGCAATATGTTAGGGGAAAACGGAATAAACATTGCCGGGATGCAATTTGGGCGGGATAAACCTGGCGGACGGGCTATTTCCATATTTCGAATAGACTCGGAAGTCCCTGAGCCTGCGCTGATAAAGCTGGGAAAACTCCCTCATATTAACCGGGTAATGGCGGTTTATCTGTAAGGGGCGTCTCGGACTGATCCTAAATAAATGGTTTTCTAAACAATGTTAGCCTCAAATGGGTAGGCTGATGTTTACTCCTTAATCTGAGTTTTGTGCAGTCAGGTCCTCAGACCTGACTGGGTTTTAGGAGGTGTCAGATTTCCTGAATCTGACACCACAAAATTGGAGTCTATTTACAGCAGGGAAACGCAAAGATGTAAGACTCTGTGAACCTCTGCACCTTCTGTGGTCAACTTTTTTATGAAGTCGGGTTAGTAAATCCCTTTAATCAAAACATTATCTTATGGCTAATATAGTAGTGGTAGGCATCCAGTGGGGAGATGAAGGTAAGGGCAAGATCGTGGATTACCTGAGCCGATATGTGGATATTGTGGCTCGCTACCAGGGCGGACATAATGCCGGTCATACGGTTTTATTGACCGGTAACAACAAAAGTAACCGGCAAGTAATCCTGCATCTTATCCCTACCGGTATCCTGCGCCCGGGTAAAAAATGTGTCATCGGCAACGGGGTGGTGGTAGATCCGAAGGCGCTGTTAGAGGAAATGAACATGCTCACCGGCTGTGGGATAGATTATGCCGGACGCCTGTTTATAAGTCATCGGGCGCATCTTATCCTGCCGTATCATAGAAAAATTGAGCAAGAAGAAGAGAATTCATCAGCTCCACTGAGGCGAATAGGCACTACCGGCCGGGGTATCGGCCCGGCTTATGTGGATAAGATGTCCCGGTCGGGCATCATGATGACTGATCTTTTGGATAAAGACCTTTTCAGAGAAAAGCTGAGGCTCAATTCAATAAGCCGCGGCCTGGATGATGAGAGGTTATCAGAACAACTGACTGAGGAGTATTGCCGTTACGGGGAGCAAATAAAACCATATTTGGCGGACACTTCCGCCCTGTTAAACCAGGCTATAGACCAAGGAGAGAGCCTCCTGTTTGAAGGGGCCCAAGGAACGCTCCTGGATATAGATCATGGGACTTACCCTTATGTGACCTCATCCTCTGCCACGGCCGGCGGGGCTTGCACAGGAACCGGCGTAGGCCCTACCAAGATCACCGGCGCATTAGGGGTAGTAAAAGCTTATACTACCAGAGTTGGGCATGGCCCATTTCCCACTGAACTCCAAAATGAAATGGGTGAGAAATTACGTCGGGATGGAGGGGAGTATGGAGCCACTACCGGTCGGCCCAGGCGATGCGGTTGGTTTGATGCGGTGGCGGTGCGGTATGCCGTGCGGCTAAATGGCGTGGAAGCATTGGCGTTAACCAAACTGGATGTGTTGGATGACTGCCCCCGAATAAAGATTTGTGTAGGATATAGCTGGCGGGGGGAGACTTTGGTAAGTTTTCCCGATAATCTGGCTGTATTGCAAGAGTGCCGGCCTGTTTATGAGGAGATGCCGGGTTGGCTGACCACTACCCAAGGGATTTCCCGCTACTCTGAACTTCCCGAACGTACCAGAAATTATCTCCAGAAAATTCAGGAGCTAGCGGGAGCCGACGCAGCCCTCATCTCAACCGGACCTGGGCGGGAGCAGACTATTCTAACCGATAATTCCCCCCTTAAAAATTGGCTGGGAATAGCTTAATAACACCTTGCTATAAAGATGTTCCAGATTTTAGTGACTAGTAGTTCGTTTTCTTAAAAAGGTTTCAAATAATACTGTCATTGCGAGAAGCGAAGCGACGAAGCAATCTCCTGTTTTTTATGTGCTGTCGGGTTCTCAACCCCGACAGGCTGAATGAGTGGCAGGTTTGAGAACCTGCCACCACCTAACCTAAAAAGTCCGCACCGACGGTGCGCTAAGTTTCTATAAAGATGTTCCAGGTCTTAGTGACTAGCCAATCCATCGTGAGAAATTTGGTAGTGTCAAAAGTTGTATGACAGAGGTAATCTGATAATGCAGAATAGGTTACTGAGACGAAGTGATCAAAGATAACGAGTTTAACTAAAATCCATAGAAAACATCGGTGAATTCGGAGAAGTAATCCGAACCTAACGAGTGTGCCGGAGGATACGACCGGGGAGAGTGCCTGTATGTTCTCCGTCTTTTACCACCAGGCGGCCGTTTACAAATACATAGCGGATACCGCCCGGATACTGAATGGGATTTTGATAGTCAGCCTGATCCTGAAGCTCTTGTGGATTAAACACCACTAGATCGGCAAATTTGCCGGAAGCAATTTGTCCGCGGGAGGTAATCCCCAGTTTATGGCATGGCGCCGAAGTCATCTTTTGGATAGCCTCTTCCAGTGTAAATAGCCCTTCCTTTACGTATCTACTGAGAACTTTGGGGAAAGTACCGCAGGCGCGGGGATGGGGTTTGCCGTGGGAAAGCGGGCCGTAATGGGCGACAATGGCGCTGTCTGATCCGATCATCGTATAGGGTTTGGCTAAAATTCGCCGCAGGTTCTCCTCAGACATCGAGAAATAGAGCGCCTCTACCTGCCCATCCATAGCAAACAGCAGATCCAACACCTGCTCCACGGGAGGTTTCCCGCCCGATTGGCTGATCTTGGCTATTGACCGCCCTTCCAGATGTCTATATTCTGAATTGCTTACCCTGGAGATAACCACTTTATCCCAACAATCAGGCTCCGGATGTTTCTCTAACACCTGGGTTATAATTTTATTACGAAGATAAGGTTCGGTAAGCCGCGCCAGAAAATGCTCCTGACCGCCTTCAAACACCCAATCCGGCAGGACCGCCGACAGGCCGGTTTGACCGGCCAGGTATGGATAACGGTCACAGGAGACCTCAAGCCCATCAGCTATAGCCTCCTCTATCAACAGGAAGGCTTGGTTTAATTTTCCCCAGTTTTTTTCTCCGGCGGTCTTCAGATGGGAAATCTGCAAAGAGCCGCCGGTAGCCCGGGCTACTTCCAGCGCCTCCCGGAGAGCCTCAAGCAAACCGTCTCCTTCATTGCGGATATGCGCGGTAAACGGGCGACCATAGCTTGCGGCCACGGTAACCAATGCTTGCAGCTCCGGGCTGGAGGCATAACACCCCGGCGGATAGGCTAATCCTAAAGACAATCCCCAGGCCCCCCAATCCAAGGCTT
>QIEW01000329.1 GCA_003230535.1 bacterium | reverse complement strand
GTTTTTCTTCTTCTTAAAATTCCTTCCCTGAATTCGCTTTTAACCCGATCATTGGCCGTAAGGGAGGTTTGAAGGCCAATGAGGAGAGGTGCACGAAAGCGTAAGTGTAAGCACTGCCACAGTTATTTCCAACCCGACCATCGCAGCGGTATCCGGCAGAAATTCTGCTCCAAGCCGGAGTGCCGCCCGGCTTGCCGCAAGGCCAGCAAAGCCGATAGTCAGCGCCGCTGGCTGCAAAAACCACACAACCGGGACTATTTTAAGGGGCCGTATCATGTCGGGCGGGTGCGGCGGTGGCGGAAGAGCCATCCGGGGTATTGGCGTAAGCCGCCGCGATCCCAAACTGCGTTACAAGACGCCTTGTCCGTGGAAATCGCTGACAACAAAGCGGTTGGGACGCATTTAGCCCCAATACGGTTCACTTAAGCCAAATTGGCCTGTAAACGTTAGGAATAATCATTTTGTGTCAATCCCGCGAAAAGCGGGAATCCATAGGTTTTTTATCGGTCTGATATCCTGGTCAAGCCAGGAATGACAAAGGTCATATGTCCTTAAGTGAACTGCATTGCGTTTATAGCCAGGATATCAGGTGGGCAAAACGGAGCATTCTTATCGTGAGTCCATTTATCAGGCAGAAGCGAGTATCCGAACTCCTGCAAATCCTGCAGGAGCCACTTAACAGAAAGGTTGAAATCACAGTAGTTACAAGGCCAGCCGATGATTTTACGGATAAACATAAGGTAACTTTTAAACAAAGTGTTTGGGCTATGAAGGATGCCGGTATAAAAGTCATATTTAAATCCCACATTCATCAGAAGCTGGCGGTTATTGATCAAAAAACAGTGTGGTATGGAAGCATCAACCTGTTAGCTTTCGGTTCTTCCGAAGAAAGTATGATGCGGATTGTGAGTGGGAATATAGCCCTTGAATTAGTAGACAGCCTTTCAATAGAGAGTGTGCCGGCGGTTGCCCCGGTTTAGTTGCATTATCGAAATAGTCGTGTTTAATTCCATTTGACGCAACCTGATAATGGATTTATAATGTGAAACATAGGGATTACAAAGAGTTTATAGAAAGCAGGTGATTACTAATCTCCAGGGAAACAAAGCTTATCGGCAGTCTTATACAAAGAGGCCGCCTGGCATTTAAACGACATGCCGCCCTCAGAATGCGCCAGCGAAATATCATGGCAAAAGAAGTGGAAGAGGGTTTTACCTTAAGAAGAGGAGGCGAATGATATGAAATGCCCGTCATGCAGGGGGGGAATGGATAAAGGGACAACTACTCTTCCGTATGAGTTAGGCCGCGACAAACTTATTGTAGTAAGAGATGTGCCTGCGCTGGTTTGTGCTCAATGCGGTGAGGTCTTTATTGAATCCCCTATCCTTAAGAAAGTGGAATCGTTACTGGATGCTGTTGAAAAGAGTGTGATGACCTTTGGTTTTCTGGAATACCGGGAAGCTGCCTGAAATGGCTTTGAGTTCCTGGCGGTAGGGTAGCTAATGCTTAATTGCGTAAGTTCGCTATGAGTTCGCTATGTTATTTATCTTCATAACTAATTGATATTGCGAAATATAAGTATTATAAATGTGGTTATGGACTTTTGCAATTTAGCACTAACATAGGAGGTGCTGTATGAGGAGCAAAAAGTGTAAGCTATGGAGAAGTGGGGATGAACCATGGGATTTTTAGGTTTGTTTAAGCCGAATGTGGGGAAGTTAGTTGCTGCTCTTAAAGGTAAGGATGAAGATACCCGACGGGAAGTGGCTTGGATTTTGGGGGAGATTGGTGACTCCAGGGCAATTAAATCACTAGAGGAGCTTGCCCGAAATGATCCACACCCCATCGTCCAGCCAGGCTGCCGAAGAGGCGCTGGCAAAGATTAGGAGCGGGAAGAATGGATGAGGAAAGACAGTGCGGTATTGAAACTATACGTCGATGCTTTGAGTCCGGTTCAGTGTTATACACCTACCATGCCAGGTTTGAGATGAAGCATGAGGAGCTTGGGCAGATTAGGGAACATGAGGTTTATGAGGCGATCCGTACAGGAGAAGTTATTGAGAACTACCCGGATGATACTCCTTATCCCAGCATGTTGATTTTTGGTACCACCATAAGTGGGCGGCCTTTACATGTAGTCTGTGCTTATAATCCAGATCAGGATTTGGGTATAAAAGTAACTGTGTATCAGCCGAATCCATCCTTCTGGATAGATCATAGGAGGCGAAAGTGATGAGATGTATCATTTGCCATGGCGATAGAATTGAGATTATGGAAGTAAAGGAAGAGGTTATCGTAGGGAATGACATTGTGTATGTCCCGGTTAAGATTCCCGTTTGCCAAACCTGCGGGGAGCGATATTACGACCGCCGAACATTTCAATTCCTGGAGGATGTAGAGGAGGAGTTGAAAGCAGGTAAAAGAAATTTACGGGAAGTGGGTAAGGTGTTGGTATATGGCTAATGAAGCACTGGTAAAGGAATCACAAATGATGATTTGCCATATTCAGTCCTCAGCCGCAACGGAAGCCGTTTTATTCAACAAAAGAGCCCGTACCAGGCGTGCCTCATCATAATTTACGGCGCCGTTGGACTGCTCTACTACCGGGCCTAGGTTCCATTGTTTGCTGGCCCGGAACAGTTTTTCGATTTCCTCACGCTTTACGGGATCAATAAGACGGTCTGGATTAATATCCCTGCCGTCCCTGATTAACCTCTCAAGATGTCCGATGATAGTGGACGGCGCAAAACCGCGCTGTTTGGCGATGTCTTCAATGGATAGTCCTTTCTGAAACAGTGAGTAAGTCTCTTCTACTGTCTGGCCGGGTTTCTTTTTATGCCGGTTGCCCCTCGTATAGTATGGATCAATAGAAGATATGCTGTCAGTTGAGATATCCGGATGATCATCCAGATACTTCTTTATCTCGGTCATGAAGATTGCGGCATATCGTTCAAGCTTAACCTCGCCCACACCGTTGATTTTTTTCATCTCGGGCGCTGATGTGGGATAATACCGGCACATCTCATGCAAGGTCTTATCCGAAAAGATAACAAAGGGTGGAACCTGTTGTTCTTCGGCAAGTCCTTTTCGTATAGCCCGCAATTTTTCAAACAATAGCTTATCGTAACGCTCATCCCGGCTGCCCAAAGACGCTGCTTTTGCCTCATCTCTTTTCAATGCCGTAAGCCGGGTTTTGCCGAAAAGTATATCCAAACCCCTGTCGGTCAGCTTTATTACCGGATACCGGTCACCATCCTGCCGGATAACCTCCTGAGACAGAAGCTCATCCGCCAAAGAGCGCCAGTAATTTTTGTCCCTGTGTTTACCTGCGCCGTAAGTCTTGATCTGATTATGCAGCCATTGGCGAATGCGCTTGGTGTCCGCACCGGTTACCACATCAATAATATGTCCGATCCCAAACCGCTGATCGGTTCTTTGTATGGCCGACATTATTATTTGGGCATCCACCGTGATATCAACCTGCTCTGTACCACCGGAACAGATATCGCAGGCATTACAATTATCCGCCGGATACTCCTCATCAAAAAATTTTAGTAACTGTCTTCGCCGGCACACATTATGTGAGGCCAACCCCACCATCCGGTTCAATTTACCTAAAGAGATGGAGCGTTCCTTATCGTCCGGTATCTGGTCAATAAAGTAACGGATTTTCGGAATATCCCCCCGACTGAAAAACAATATGCAAACGCTGGGTTCCCCGTCACGTCCCGCCCGGCCTGTTTCCTGGTAATAACCCTCAATGTTTTTAGGCAGATCGGCATGGATCACAAACCGCACATTAGATTTGTCTATCCCCATGCCGAAGGCGATGGTAGCCACCATTACCAATACATCATCCCTATTAAACGCCTCCTGGTTCCTGGTTCGCTCATCTGCGTTCAGTCCCGCATGATAAGGCAGGGCGCTGATCCCTTGGGAGACCAGAAACTCGGCGGTCTCCATGACGGAATTACGGGTGGTACGGTAAATAATGCCAGATTCGGCGGGATGAGCCTTGAGAAACTCCAGTATTTGGAAATTTACGGCGGTTTTTCTCTCTACCTGATAGAAAAGATTCGGACGGTTAAATGAGGCGCGTATTATGTAGGGAGACCGAAGACTAATCTTGTGAATAATGTCTTCCTGAACCTTTAAGGTAGCTGTGGCGGTAAAGGCTGCCACCGGCGCTTCAGGAAATGACTCTGAAATATTAGACAGGCTCAGATAATCAGGGCGGAAATCATGCCCCCATTCAGAAATACAATGCGCCTCATCTATGGCAAAGAATGAGACCGTAATGTTTTTAAGCGTGTCAATAAAATGCGGCATAGCAAAACGTTCAGGGGCGATATACAGCAGGTCGATTTTACCGGCTCTCAGCTTCCGATAAGTCTCGGACACTTCATGGGCGCTTAACGAACTGTTTATAAATACAGCGGCAAGGCCGACACTCTGGGCTGCATCCACCTGGTCTTTCATCAGGGAGATCAGCGGACTGATCACCACCGCGGTGCCCGGCAGCAGCTTAGTCGGGAGTTGATAGCAGAGCGATTTTCCGCCCCCTGTAGGCATTACCGCAAATACATCCTGTTTGTTCAAAATACGGCTAATGATGCTTTCCTGATGCGGGCGAAATGCTCCAAATCCAAAGACTGTTTTCAGAGTTTCGTATATTAGCGGTTCTTGATCGTTTAGTCGCATAGGCATAATTTTAACACAAAATGACAAAAACACCACAGGGGAAATAGATAGGGATTCACATAAAAGGCGAGGTCAGGTTCTGTAGCTAACCGATCGCGGGAACATCTGTAGGCCACACATTACTGCCCATCAATATAATGTCAGATATAAGCTAAGGTTTTTACACCGGCAAAACTTTGGCTATTCCAAAAGCTAATGTCTTTTCACGGGCAAAACCTTGGCTTTTTGAGGGGGAAATTTGTGGCAAATTTAATGCTGCCCAAACGCCATTTTGATCCATTTTAAGCGTTTTAATTGCAATTAGGCATAAACCATTATCACCTGTTTATGTAACTTCTCAAAAAGTTGAGGTAGAGGAGTTGTATTTTATGGAGAAGTGTATATAATGTGTTAGGTAGATATTTTGAATAATCACGAAG